>JANQFM010000265.1 GCA_028277865.1 Acidobacteriota bacterium | reverse complement strand
CCCGCTGGAATCGTAGGCCCGCAATTCGATCTGAGCGCCGGAATCCTGAAGGGATCCGCCCGGCGAAAGGGATTCTCGGGGGCTTCCGGCAGGCCGGTGAGCATTGGTCATGGCCAAGCCGACGAACTCTGCACCATCGACCGAGAGAACCGGCAAAATCAAGCCAGGCGCGTGCTGAGAGCCGGATTCCAAGGCACCCTGGTCCACGGCATTGCCTGTCACGCGACTGTGGCCGTCCAGATCGGTCAAACCCGCAACTTGAGCCTCCAGGCCCGCGTCGATGGCAGGGGAGCCGGGGAGGAGGGAATAGTCGCCGACCGGCGGATCGGCAAAGTGCGGATCCACGCCTGCCAGATTGCCCCGGCCCGAGGCCAGTTGCTCCGCCTGGATCGAAAGGTCGCCTGCGGCATTGGCGAAAAGGATGGAGTTGGAAATGATCCCTGTCGCATCAACAGAGAGGATGCCCTGGCCGCTGTTGCCGGTGACGGTGTTATTTGCGGCGGTCAGCGAAGAGGACAGGATTTCGATGCCGTTTCCGCTGCCTCCGCTCGAATCGGCGACCAGGCTGTCGCTCAGGGACAATGCGGATTCATCCATGAAGAATCCGCCCTCGTTCCCGATCAGGCGCAAGGCTTGGGCGGTCACCGGGGAACCGCCCTCAGCCAGCACACCCACACCCTGGTTGGCGCTGATGTTTTGATTGTGCATGAATGCCTGGCTGAAGTTGCTCAGCCAGGTGCCCACGCCCTGATTGTCGCTGATTTCATTGTTGATCATCAGCAGGTCGCCCACCGAAACGGACCGAATGCCGGAACCCATCTGCGTCTCCGCCACCGTATTGCCTTTGAAAAGGACTGTCGGCGAAAAATCAAAGATCAGGCCGGCGCGCTGCTCGGGTGCAAGGTTGGTGCCTGGGCTGGCAGTAATCGCCCCGATTGTGTTGTCGAAGATGGAAAGAAGGCTTGAGGAACCCTGCATTGCGCCCGATTGGGAGGCAGGCACGGCTGCTTGGGCACCAATCGTGTTGTGCTGAATCAGCGCGCCTGCTGTAGCGATGCGGATCGCCATGCCCTCTTCTTGGTCGACCTGGAAACGGTTCCCGAAGACGTGGTAAACATCGCCGCCGATTCTCAGCCCGCCTTGACCAGCTGCCGAAAGGCTGGTGAAGAGATTGCCGCGAATGATTCCGCCCGAGCGGTTCAAGTTGACAACGTTGCCGAAGGTCAACCTTTGCAGGTTCAGCCCGGGCAGGTTCGATATCGAGATGTTGCCTTCCAGCATGGGCGACTCGCCTGCGGCCGCTCGCAGGGTCAGCCCCTGCAACATCCGGAATCCTCCGCCGTCGATGACCAGTGGCTCCAAATAGCGGCTGCTGTCGGTGATTTCGATGACGTTGCCTGATCCGGCTTGGTCAATAGCGGCCCGCAATGTCGAAAAGGGCTGAGAGCCGTCTTTGGCCACCCGCAGGACCACCGAACTGTCCGATCCGATGGCTCCCTGACCCCAATACGAAGCAGTCGCCTCCCGTTGGCTCCCAACTTCCCGAAAGCGCAAGAAGCCCTCGAACTCGCCTTGAATCGTGGACCCATTGAGCTGCAGGCTCAGGGTCAATGTCGCGCTTTGCCCCGGTTCGAGGTCGAGGGAGGACTCCGAGAGGGAAAGCGAGGCTCCTGACACGGCCTGGACCTCGATCACCTCGATTGCCAATTGGAGGCGGGAATCTCCCGGATTGGAGACTTCGAACAATTTCATGAGAGTATTGCCGTTTACGCCTCCGGAAGGCGTCACCAAGTCGGCTTCGGTCAGGGTGCCGAAGCTGAACCCCACCGGATCGAGGACGACCGGGACGTCGAGTGCGCGGGAAAGATCGAGCAGCCCGTTGCCGCGTTCCAGCACACCCGCCGGCTGGCCGTCCAGGGTGGGCGTGGCAAGGGCCGTGTTGACCAGCGCCGATTTGACGGCCCGCGCATCCCAATTCGGATGCCTTTGACGCACCAGAGCGGCACCTCCGGCCACCATCGGCGCCGAGAAGCTGGTTCCCTGAGTCAGGGTGTACAGGGCGCCGCTGATGGTGGCAGTGTGGACGTTTTGGCCTACCGCCACCAAGTCGGGCTTGATGCCAGTCTGGCGGGAACGGAAGTTGGGTCCCCGGCTGCTGAAGTCCGACACCTCTTCAGCCTGGACGGGGATGGCTTGGATAGGGCTGCGCAAAGTGGCATTGGCGGATTGGCTGAGCAGAAAACCACGCAGCCCCTCTCCTGCCTGCTGAGAGATCATTACCGAAGGCCCGCTGAAGCTGCGGTTGCCAGACACGCCCATCGTAAAGGCATTTCCCTGGTTGTTGTAGACCACCATTGCCTGTGCGCCGGCTGCAAAGACGTTGTCGGCCTTGTCGACGAACAGGCAATCGCCCCGGCGCACCAGGACGATTCCTGACAAACTGCCGGATGGCAAGGGCGAACAGGCAAGTTCTGAGGGATCCGCCACCAGCACCGATCGCATCTGCAGCGGCCCGATGTCCTGAATGATGGCGACACCTGCACCCGCCACAAACGCGACGCTGGAAAGTTCCTCCGGCAGATTGCCTGCAGCGGACTCCACTTCCATGATCCGGCCAAAGATCCGACCATTGCTGACCGAGCCCACGCTCAGCGCATCGGGATTGATGGCCGGCGAGCCGATCGTCTCATTGTCGGGGCCTTCGTTTCCCGCTGAGATCACCACCACAATGCCCAGATCGACTGCGTTGGAGATGGCGATGTGAAAGGGGTTTTGCTCCGGGTTTGCAGGCACGCCGCCGCCCAGGCTCATGTTGATGACGTCCATGCTGTCAGCGACAGCATCGTTGAAGGCGGCCAGCAGTCCTGCCAGGCGTGCCGAGGCGTTGACTTCGCGATCTCCGAACACTTTGTAATTGCCCAGGAAAGCTCCTGGAGCGATCCCGGAAACTTGCGCTAGGGGTGCATCGGTCGGACGTCCCGCCGCCGCTGCCGCCACTTGGGTGCCGTGCCCGAATTCGGGGCGGGGGGATTGCTCCTGCTGCGGGTTGTATCCAAACTCGGTGCGCACGTAGTTCTCGGCCACGATCACCTTGTTGTTGGTGAAATCGGTGCGGCGGCGGGGGAATCCTGCAGGCGCTGTCAGGCCATCGGGGCGAAACATAGGATGCTGATGGGCGATGCCTGAATCGATGACGCCGATCTTGATGCCAGCCCCGGCCGTGTCGGGTCCGCCCAGCAATGCCCAGGCTGCCGGCGCCCCGAGGATTCCCGGAGCGCTATCCAGATGTGGGCGAAACTCGCTGTTTTCGAAGATGCCCCTCACCTCCGCCAGCCTGGCCAAGTCCTTAGCCCCCTTGGCAGTGGTTCGAACGACCAGCATGTTGACCAGAAAGGAGCGCCGTTCCAGCAGTTGGATCATTCCCTGTGGGCGCTTGGCTGTGCGCAGCAGGCCGCTGTCGTCCAGCCGACGGATGAAGCTTTGCTGGCGGGATTGCACCTCAGCCTGGTAAGCCTTCGCCCGAGGGCTTTCCAGCATGCGCCGGCGTTGCTGCGACGGGCGTCCGTGCGACAGGTCCAGCACCTGCTCCACCAGCGAGGGCTGACCTAAATGGACGATGAAGACGTCCTCAGCAGCGCCGCCCAGCAGCCCCGGCAGCCCCCAAAGCATCCAAAAAGTGCAGACAAAAACGGCCAGGACGCCGCGCCTCATCATGCGAACCTCCCTTGCTTCACCTTCTCAGAATTGAACCCGATATAGGGCTTGGGATGCAACTATTTGGGCCGAAGGTTCAGAGAACGCCACAGAGCCACAGAGACCACAGAGGTTCGCTATAATCCTGCCTCATGTCTCCAGCACTGGCTGCACTTGGCTGCTTCGCACTCTACTTCCTCGGCTACCGCCTTTACGCCCGCTACCTGGCGCACCGCATATTCGAACTCGATCCGAACAGGCCCACCCCGGCCCATGAATTGCGCGACGGATTCGACTATGTGCCCGCCAATAGGTACGTCCTTTTCGGGCACCACTTCGCCTCCATCGCCGGATTGAGCCCCATGCTGGGGCCCGCCATCGCGGTCATCTGGGGATGGGTCCCGGCCATGCTGTGGGTGGTGCTGGGAACCCTTTTCATCGGCGCCGTTCACGACTTCGGCGCCCTGGTCATC
>JANQFM010000242.1 GCA_028277865.1 Acidobacteriota bacterium | reverse complement strand
CTCTTGCTGTTCCTGCAGGCTCAAACGCAGCCGGCTGATCCGCTCTTCCAAGTCGCTCGAACGCTGCTGGGCCTCTTGCTGCCGCCGTCGTGCCTCTTCGAGCCCCGATCGAAGCTGTGAGAGTCGGATAGCCAACCCTTCCCCTGCCTGAAGGCTCGATTCCAGGCGCCCTTGCAGTTGCTCCTGCTGGTTTTCCAGGCTGGCGGTCTCGGAAGTAAGCCGCACAAGCTTGTGGCGCAGCTGCTCAAGGGCGGCTTCAGACTCGGTCAACTGAAGGCCATGGGCTTGGACGCCTTTCAAGCATTTTTCCTGTTCGACCTCGACTCCGGCTTCCTCTTTGACCAGTTTGCGGCGCTGTCGGCGGACTGCTTCAAAGTCTTGGCTCACTTTTTCCAGCGCCTGCTCGATGGACTGGCGCTCGGCAGCATTGTTTTCCAGGTACCTGCTGGTGGACTCTATCTGTTCCCGGTGATACCGACAGGAGTTGACAGCCCGGTCGCGCTCCAAGTGAATGTCGGACTTCTTTTGCCTCAGGACGGAAAGGCGTGATTCCAGTCCCTCCCGTGCCCTAACGCTTTCCTGGTATTTCTCCTCGCAGCGGCCCAATTCGCCGGAGAGCTCTGCGGCGCTGGCCTGGACGCCCTCCAATTCTTGGCCCAGGGAGTTATGGCGGGCCTGCAAAGCTTCGGCTTCCAGCGAGAACTTGGCGCACTGCAGGCTGGCAAACTCCTGCTTGAGCTCCCGGAAACGGCGGGCCTTGTTGGCCTGGCGCTTGAGGGACCGCAATTGGCGCTCGACTTCGGACACGATGTCGGCTACCCGCAGCAAGTTTTGCTGAGCCTCTTCCAGCTTGAGTTCGGCCGAGCGCCGCCGGGAACGGTAGGCACTGATCTGAGCCGCTTCCTCAATGATGGTGCGCCGCTCCAGAGCCTTGGCATTCAGGAAATAATCGATCTTTCCCTGAGCGATGAGCGCATAGGGAGCGAAGCCCAGTCCGGACTCGTCCATGAATCGGTGGATGTCCTTGAGGCGGCAGCGACGGCCGTTGATCAGGTAGGCGCTCTCGCCGGAACGGTAGAGGCGATGGGTGATTTTGAGCTTTTCTTCATCAATCTCTTGGCCGTCGACGACCAGGGGCGTTCCGCCTTCCCTGCTGACGGTCAGAGTGACGCGGGCCAGACCGGAGGGTTGACGCTTGCGGGTTCCGTTGAAGATGAGGTCTTCCATCTTGTGGCCGCGCAAGCCGTGGGCGGTCTGCACTCCAAGCGTCCAGCCCAAGGCATCGGAAAGATTGGACTTCCCGCAACCGTTGGGGCCTACGATGGCTGTGATGTGATTGTCGAAGACAACTCGAGCCTTTTCGGCAAAAGACTTAAATCCGAGCAGCTCCAGAGATTCAAATTTCAGCATGCCACCCTACCGAATTCACCCGGCCAGCAGGGGTGTTGCGACTCATAGTTTACTCTATGAATAGGTTCTTGCCCTCGCCTGGCTTCGGCTGCAGTCTGTGCCGGGCATCGGCTCTCACCTCCCGACTCCGCGCCGAATGGCTACAAAACCGGATCCAGCCACCGGATCCTGGCGTCCTATGCCATAGGCTGCGTCTGCAGAGAGTATCCTGCCACTTCCGCTGCAGCGGGATTATAGTATCGGGGGCTGTCACAAAAATCGGCTCTCCATCGGCCGATACAGCCTGGGCAGGGGCGATGCCGGGGAAGGGCGGACTTGAGGTAGGCAGCTTGACGCGTTTTTTCTGGAAACAGTACACTTTCCAGGCCTTCGCCGCTGCCGAGAGGTGGTTATCAATATGACGAATCCCCTATGCCGGACACTGTCATGGATCCTTCTTTTGCTCCTTTCGCCCAGCCTTCTCCTCGCCCAGGAGGCTGAATTCTATCCCCTTGAGATGGTCAAGCCGGGCCAGCGCGGCACGGGCAAGACGATATTCGAAGGTTCGCAGATCGAGTCGTTCGATGTCGAGATCCTGGGGGTGCTGAGGAATTTCGGACCCAAGCAGAACCTGATTCTGGCACGCCTTTCGGGAGCAAGGGTC
>JANQFM010000200.1 GCA_028277865.1 Acidobacteriota bacterium | reverse complement strand
ACAGGGTCAGAGGAAGCATAGAACCTCCCCTCGCCCGGATTTCTCACGGGTTGCCGTCCGAGCAGGCCGAGGGAGCGCAACGCAGCCAGGGCGGATGATCGCGGCTCCGCAGCAGGCAACCCGTGAGAAATCCGGGCTCGCTTGTCCCTTGAGGCCTCTGAGGCTCTGTGGGTACCCTTCTTAAAACAGCTTGGATTGACTGTCTTCTTCCGGGACTCCCATGCGGTCGTTGTAGACGCGTTCGGAGATGGGGTTGACGCGCAGGACGCTGTGCTTGGTGAGGAGGTTGCCGCGGGCTGCACGGCCCTTGACCAGCAGGTCGTCGAAGGCCAGGTAGAGATCCAGCTTGATGCGGGGCTTCTTGCGCAGGCGGACATGCACCAACTGGCCCTGTCCCTCAGATATGTGCAGCACCTTGGCCTTGGACGACTTGCCTAAGGAATATGGCTTGTCGCGGGTCACTCCGCCCACCGTGAAGCGCTTGGCGTAGGCCCATCCGGAAGGCTTGTCCTCGTAGACCAGGTTGAAGACACGCTGGCGGTCCTCTGGGGTGAAGAGCTGGACGTGCTCGATGTTTTCGCCCATGTACTTTTTGGCCGCCACCTTCGAGACCATGAGGGTTCCGTCGCGGCGGATGACCAAGACGTCGTCCAGGCTGGCGCAGGGGCCGACCTCTTCCTCGCCTTTCATGCCCGTGCCGATGAAGCCGCCCTTGCGGTCGACGTAAAGCTTTTCCAGGCGTTCCACCACCTGGACGGCTCGCACGGTTTCAAAGCTCTCCAATCGTGTGCGCCGTTCCCGTCCCGCACCGTACTTCTCCAACAGATGGTCGAAGTAGTCGATGGTGTAGCGGGTGACGTGGCGCAGGTGCTTGCTGACCTGGGCCAGATCGCGGTCGATGGCCTCCAGCTCCCGTCGGGCCTTTTCGGCATCCCAGGCGCTGATGCGGCGCATTTTGACTTCGGTGAGCATGACCAGGTCGTCGTGGTTGACCTCGCGGCGCAGGCCGTCCTTGAAAGGTTCCAGGCCTTCGTCGATTTCCTCCAGCACCGATTCCCAGGTGCGGCATTTTTCGATGCGCAGGTAGATGCGGTTTTCGATGAAGATCTGCACCAGCGACTTGTGGTGCCAACGCAGTTCCAGTCGGTCGCGCTGGATCTGCAGATCGCGGCGCAGCAGCTCGCGGGTTTGGTCGGCATTGTGGCTCAGGATCTCCGAGACGCCCAAAACCAGCGGCTTGCCCTCCTGGATGACCACTGGATTGGAGCTGAGGCTGGTCTCGCAATCGGTGAAGGCGTACAGGGCGTCCTCGGCCTTTTCCATGTCCACTCCGCGCTGGAAGGTGACCACTACCTCCACCTCGGCTGCGGAATTGTCGTCGATGCGCGAAACCTTGATCTTGCCTTTCTCGCTGGCCGCCAAAATGGAGTCGATGAGCGATTCGGTCGTGGTTCCGTAGGGAACCTGGCGGATGACGATGGTCTTGCCCGAGCCCCGTTCCAGCAGGGCCCGCACCCGCACCCGTGAACCGGGGCGCCCGTCCTGGTAGTTGCTGACATCGGCGATTCCGCCTGTGGGGAAGTCGGGGAAGATCTCGTATCCCTCACCTCTCAGCTCCGCCTTGAGGGCTTGCAGCAGTTCACTGAAGTTGTGGGGCAGGATGCGGGTGGAAAGCCCCACTGCGATCCCTTCCACTCCGCTGGCCAGCAAGAGGGGAAACCGCACCGGCAAGGTCAGCGGCTCCTTGTTGCGCCCGTCGTAGGAGAGCTTGTAGGTCGTCAGGTGAGGTGCGAAGGCCACTTCCCTGGCCAGGGCCGTAAGGCGGGCTTCGATGTAGCGGGCGGCCGCCGGAGGGTCGTTGGTGACGGGATCGCCCCAGTTGCCCTGGGTGTCGATGAGCAGCTCCTTCTGGCCCATTCCCACCAGGGCGGCGTAGATGGAGGCGTCGCCGTGGGGGTGGTACTTCATCGAGTGGCCCACGATGTTGGCCACTTTATTGAAGCGCCCGTCCTCGTTTTCCCACAGCGAATGGAGGATGCGCCGCTGCACCGGCTTGAGCCCGTCGCACAGGTCGGGGATGGCGCGGTCGGTGATGACGTAGGAGGCGTACTGCAGGAAATAGTCTTCGTAGGTCTGCTTGACGTTGAGCGTCTCCTGGGGCTCGGGGCGGGTCAGTTGCGTGATGTTGGACTTCTTAGCCATCAGATTTCAGGGGATTCACGCAGAGGCGCAGAGACGCAGAGGAGAGGGAAGAGGGGAAGGGAGTCCTAAGTCAAGGTCCATGGTCCAAGGTCTGCAGAATCGATTATCCCTCTCCTCACCATCTTCTGCCTCTCTCTGCGTCTCTGCGCCTCTGCGTGAAATCTCCTCATCCCTCTTGCCCCGCCAGGTCGACCGGTTCCAGCACCAGGTTGCTGACGATGAACTCGCGGCGTTGGGGGGTGTTTTTTCCCATGTAGTACTTGAGGTGATCCTTGATCTTCATGGCCTGGGGCAGGCGCACCCGGTCCAGCCGGATGTCCTTGCCGATGAATCCCGTGAATTCCCGGGGCGAGATTTCGCCCAATCCCTTGAAGCGGGTGATCTCCGCCTTGCGGCCCAATTCGTCCAGCGCCTTTAACTTTTCCGTTTCGCCGTAGCAGTAAAGGGTCTTTTTCTTGGTGCGTACCCGGAAGAGGGGCGTCTGCAGGATGTACAGGTGCCCCTTGCGCACCAATTCGGGGAAAAACTGCAGGAAGAAGGTGAGCAGCAGCAGGCGGATGTGCATGCCGTCCACATCGGCGTCGGTGGAGATGATGACGTAGTTGTAGCGCAGGTCGTCCAAGCTGTCTTCGATGCCCAGGGCGTGCTGCAGCAGGTTGAGCTCCTCGTTTTGGTAGACCACCTTCTTGGTCATCCCGAAGCAATTGAGCGGCTTTCCCTTGAGGGAGAAGACGGCTTGGGTCTCGACGTTGCGGGCCTTGTTGAGGCTGCCTGAGGCGCTGTCCCCCTCGGTGATGAAAAGCTGCGTGTACTCGCCCAATTTACTCTTGGGGTTGTTGAAGTGCTGCTTGCAGTCGCGCAGCTTCTTGTTGTGGACGTTGGCCTTGCGCTCCCGTTCCTTGGCCAGCTTCTTGATGCCCGCCAGATCGCGGCGCTCCTTTTCGTTTTGGCGGATCTTCTTGAGGATCAACTCGGCGGTGTCTGGATTCTTGTGCAGGTGATTGACCAGCGTCTCGCGTACGAACTCCACCACCCAGGAGCGCACCGTGGGGCCTTCGGGGGTCAGCATGGTGCTGCCCAGCTTGGTCTTGGTCTGGGATTCGAAGACCGGCTCGTGAATGCGCACCAAAACCGCCCCCACCACTCCGCCCCGGGCGTCTGAAGCTTCAATGTCCTTCTTGAAGAATTCCTTCAGCCCCTTGAGGATCCCTTCGCGGAAGGCCGACTGGTGAGTGCCCCCGTCGTGAGTGTATTGCCCGTTGACAAAGGAAAGGTAGGACTCGCCGTAGTTGTCGGTGTGGGTCAGGGAGTATTCGATGCTTTCGTCCTTGATGTGGATGATGGGGTAGCGGGCCGAATCGTTGACCTCGCGGGCCAAGAGATCCTTGAGGCCTTCGGTGCTGAAGATCACCTGGCCGTTGAAGTTCAGCCGCAGCCCGTGATTGAGGAAGGCGTAGGTCCAAAGGCGCTCTTCCACCAAAGAAGGATCGAAGCGGAAATTGAGGAAGACGGACTCATCGGGCGTGAAGCGGATGCGGGTGCCGGAGCGTTCGCCGGAAGGGACGGGGGAGTATTCCCGGACCAGTTCCCCTTGCTCGAACTCAGCCCGCTTGACCTTGCCCTCGCGGAAGGATTCGACCGAAAAGGAGCCCGAAAGGGCGTTGACGGCCTTGGTGCCCACTCCGTTGAGGCCCACCGTGCGGTAGAAGGCGCCCTTGTCGTACTTGGCCCCGGTATTGATCTTGGCCACGCAGTCGACCACCTTGCCGTGGGGGATGCCCCGCCCGTAATCGCGCACCACCGCCGACTTTTCGTCCAGGCGGATGTCGATCTTCTTGCCGGCGCCCATCAGGAATTCGTCGATGCTGTTGTCGATGACTTCCTTGACCAGCACATAGATCCCGTCGTCGAACTGGGATCCGTCGCCCAGCCGTCCGATGTACATGCCGGGACGGGTGCGGATGTGCTCTTTCCAGTCCAGGCTGCGCACGTGGTCTTCGGTGTATTCAGCGATCCCGGCCAGGGTGGATTGTCGTGCCATGCTGTCCCTTCAAAAGAAAAAATGGTAACAGGGATGGGTGTCATGCTGCGCCGGGCGGGAGGGATTTCACGCAGAGGCGCAGAGACGCAGAGAAGGGCAGAAGAGGGGAGGTAGAGTCCAGAAGCCCAGAGTTGAAGAACTTGTTTAATTGTAAGATTCTGCGGACCTTGGACTACCCTTCCCCTCTTCCCTCTCCTCTGCGTCTCTGCGCCTCTGCGTGAAACCCCCAGGCTCAGAACCCGAACGAATAGCTCACCGACCCGTAGACGCCGAAGGGATTGGCGGGAATGACCGAGTTGGCGCCGAAGCCCCGCGTCTCGTAGTCGGTATTGCCCAGGTTTTTGAAGTTGACGGCGAAGCGCCATTGGCGGTGGCGGTAGGAGGCCATGGCATCGAAGGTGATGTAGTCGTCGATGACGAATCCGTTGTCTTCGGCGATGAACTGCTGATCGATGTAGCGCATGCCCAGGCCCAGTCCGATGCCGTTGGAAAACTGTTTCATGGTCCAGCAGTTGAAGATGTTGGCGGGCGCGAAGGCCGGGGTGTTGCCGCTGCGGTCGATGACCAGGAATTGGGGCGGGAAGGGGCTGACCTGCACCAGTTCGTTGAAGTCGGTCAGCTCGGCGTCGTTGTAGGCGTAGGAAAAGAAGCTGTACCAGTCGGGCAGCACTTCGGCAGCGATCTCGAACTCCACTCCCCGCGAACGCTGGTCGCCCGACTGCTGGGTGACTCCGTTGTCGTCGAAGATGGCCAGGTTGTCGCGCTCCAGGTGATAAAAGGCCAAAGTGGTGTGCAGGCGCCCGGACATGAACTCGTTCTTGATTCCCACTTCGAGCTGGGTACTCTCCTCAGGTCGGCGGTCCTCTTCCAGGATCAGGGTGGAAGCCGGGCCAACAAC
>JANQFM010000171.1 GCA_028277865.1 Acidobacteriota bacterium | reverse complement strand
TTCCGGTTCGCGACTCCCACGGCATACCTTTCAAATGCTCCGAAGGAGCTTCGGAATGTAGCCGGTGGTCAAGCCGCTTTGCGGCGCCACCACCGGAAGACGTGTCCAAAAAGATCATCGCACCCTGGAAGGGTGCTGGATAGAACGCTCGCGAAGACCGCCAAACCCGGACCCGTCTGCTGCTCCTTTTCGCAGAGCAAGGCCACCTGCAGGGATTTCAAGGCTGGAGGCGCGCCGGGGCTTTGCGGTCTTTGCCTTGGAGCACATCGGACGAGGTCGGAAGCCTTGAGGCTTCCAAGTACTTCCGAGTTAAACTCCGAGCTGCTGATGGAAATCGTTGAGGCCGCTGATCAGAGATGGAAGCTGAGGTCATCGCGGTCGATTTCCGCGTCTCTCAGAATCTTGGAAAGAAGGCCACGACCGATCGATTCACCGGCGTGAACAGGGATGACAGTGGTTCGGCCGTCCGGATGGCGCAAAGCCTTTTGAGGGCGCTGATGAGCCTCTTGCCCGTGAATGTCGGCAATCGGCTCATACGGCGACCGCCACCCTCTGGATGCCCACGAACGACAAGGCCTCCAGCGAATTGCCCTCGACCTCCAGGCATAGCCCGATAGCTTCTTGAATGCGGGACATGAGCACGTCCAAAGACTTGGCCTGAGTATGGCAGCCTCGCAAGGCCGGGACCGAGGCCACATAGTAGCCGTCTTCGTCCCTCTCCACGATCACGTCGAACTCTCGCGTCATGGCACTCATTCTACTACAGGGCTTCTAGACTCCCTCTTCGGCCTCTGTCCGCGCCTCTGCGTGAAACTGGTATGGGGGAGTCCGGCCCGGCTGCGGGCTCCCCACTTCAGGCTGGAGGCCATAGGTCCAGGAGGGGATTCCAGAGGGGATCTCGCGCAAAGGCGCAAAGACCAGAGCGCAAAGAGGGGAGTAGACAGGATGAACAGGATGGGTTTCCCTGCTGAGGAATCCAGTCCAGCCTGTTGATCCTGTCAACTCTGCTCTTCCTGGCTGGAGCCGCTATTCGGCCCTGAGGAGCTGCGAGGGGGCCACGCGGGAGGCGCGCCAGAGGGGGGGCAGCGAACCCGCCACGGCGATGCCCATCAGCAGAAGGGCAGAGCCGCCCAGCGCCCAGGGGTCGACAAAGGCCACTTCGTAGAGAAGGTTCTGGACGAGGCGGTAAAGCGCCAGCGAGCCCAGGACTGCGGCCGCAGCGCCCGCCCCCCCGATCAGCAAGGCCTGGCGCAGAACCAGCCAGGCCAGCCGCCAGCCGTCCAGGCCCAGGGCCATGCGGACCCCCAGTTCGTGGTAGCGGCCGGCTACCCAGGAGGCGAGATGGCCATAGGTGCCGACGACGGCGATCAGCAGGGCCAAAGCGCCGAGCAGGCCCAATAGAACGACGCCCCGCTTCCAGCGCTGCACATCGCGGTCCAGGATGGCGTCCAGGGCGGTGGCCCGCACATTCTGGCCCGGCGAAACCCTTTGCACCTGCTCGACGAGCGCCGACAGGCGCGGGCTGCCGCTGGCCTTGGCCAGCACCACGCGGGCCAGCAGCCGGAAAGGGTATTCGGAGGCCTGCTCGATGGGCAGGTAGACCTTGCGCGTGTCACGGGAATGGATCCTCCTGGAATCTGCGATCACCCCCACCACCTGTGTGCAGGGCGGACCACTCATGAAGCGGATGCATCTGCCCAAGGCGGACTGGCCGGGCCAAAACTGGCGGGCCAGCGATGCGTCGACGAGGGCCACGGGCGGCGCCAGGCGCGTGTCGCGGGCAGTAAAGTCGCGGCCCTCCAGCAGCGAAAGGCTCAAGACTTCGGGATAGCCCTCTGAAACCATGTCCAGCATCACCATGGCCCGCTGGTCCGCCTGTCCCGCTTGCGGCTCCGGGCTGCAGGCGGCGTAGGCGCCTCCCTCCAAAGGGGCGGACGAGGCGATGGCCACTTTGCTGAAGGCCGGCAGCTGGGCCAGGTCGTTGGAAAAGCGCCGCAGCAGCTCGACGGTTTCCTGGCTCTCCATTTCCAGGTTCCACAGCGAGGGCAGGTCGGCCACCAGCACGCCTTGCGCCTGGAACCCTTTGTCCAGCCCGGAGGCAGCCTGGAAGCTGCGCAGGAAAAGCCCCGCCCCAACGAGCAGGATGCCCGTCAAGGCAACCTGCAGCACGACCAAGACGGATCGGATGCGGCTCATGGCGCCGACGGGGCTTGCTTGGTGGCCGGCCAGGGTGCGGCTGACATCGGAGCGCAAGGCGTCCAGCAGGGGAAGGGGCGCCACCAGCGCGGTGGTGAGCGCAGACACCAGCAGCGCAAAGAGAAGCAGGCGGGGGTCGGCCAGATGGGCCAGGGGCAAGCTCTCCTGCAGCAGGGACCGGCTGAGCAGGTTCGACATCCAATGAGTCAGCAGCATTCCCAGCGCCGAACCCGAAAGCACCAGCAGCAGGCAGTCAAGCAGGGCTTTGCGGGCCAGGCGGCGTCGGGGGATCCCCAGGCTCAGTTCCACGGCGACTTCGGTGCGGCGGCGCATGTTGCGCAGCAACAGCAGGTTGGCCACGTTGGCGCAGGCGACCAGAAGGACCAGGGCCGAGGTGGCGCTGCCCCAGCGGACCAGCTGGCTGATGGCGCCCCTGCCGAACCGAGAGTCGGCGAGCGAAAGCAGCTTCAGCCCTGACAAATCGGGTTCGGACTCCCGGATCGAGGCAGCCGCCAATGATTCGAGTGCGGCCGCATCCGCCCCCTCCGGCAGCCGTGCCGTCAGGCGGACCAACCGGGCTTGGTGGCGGTCCAGCACCGAAAGCCCCCCCGATCGGCCGGTGAAGTAGATGTCGTCGGCAGCGGCCGTCAGAGGCAGCCACACGTCGACTGCAGGGCGGCGGATCCCCGTGAAGCCTCGTGGAAGCACTCCCACGATGACATAAGGCCGGTTGGCGATGAAGCAGGTCTCTCCGACGATGCCGGACGAGCCGCCGAACTGGCGCTGCCAGAAATCGTAGCTCAGCACAGCCGTCCGCTCTTGGGAGCGCAGGGTGTCTTCGGACTCGATGCCGCTTCCGACGAGCGGCTGCACCCCCGCCAGCTCGAAGTAGTTGCGCCCCACTGCTGCGGCGGTGACATCCGTCGAGCCGGCGCCGCGCCCGAAGCCGGCCTCTTGGACGAATTCAGCCGAGACCTCGAAAAGGGGGGAGACGGCGTCCTTGACATTGAGGAAAGAGAGGTAGGAGATCCGCTCTTCGGTGTAAGTGCGCCGCCCGGAGACTTCGAACTGCAGCACGGCCAGCCGCTCGGGCTGGCGCACCCGCTCGGGCGGGCGCAGCAGGAAATGATTGAGGACCGCGAACGTGGAGCAGCCGGCGCCGATTCCGATGGCCAGCAGAAGCAGGGCGGGGAAGGTGAATGCCTTCTCCTTGAGGAGCTTGCGCAGGCTGAAGCGAGCGTCCTGGACGAGATCCATCGGTCTACGGCTCGGGCTTGCAGCTCGGGCAGGGCGCCCCGCCCCGGTCTGCAACGGTGATCTTCTCGAATCCCCAAACGGCGAACCTTCTCGCCGCCCGGTTGCAAAGATGATAGGGGATCTTCCAGCAATCGACCACTGTCAGCCGAGAGGCGTCCAGTTCGATCCTGCCGCGGGTCGGAAGTTTGTCGCCAGGGATGTTGATCGCCGCCGGATGATGGGATTGGATGAATTCCTGGCGGTTCCTGATGTCGATCAGCTGCAGTTCGTCCGATTGGCCTCTTAGGAGCTTTTCGAGCTGGCTCTCGCTGATCAAGGCAGGCAGCCCAGACTCGGCTTGATAGCTGCCCAGGTCTTTGCCCGCCCGGGCGGATTGCAGGATTCTCGCCTCTTCAGGGAAGGGCAATGCGCCTTGGTAGACGCTGGAAACCTTGCTGGCCGCGTCGAGAAGAAGGATTGAAGGCGTCATCCCGAAGCCCAGCCTGCGGAGCTTTCGGCTGTGCTGGCTGCCCTGTCAGGGCTGCTCGTGTCGATGGCGAGGTGCCAGCGGGCGTGAAGAGGGAGCCACAGAGTCACCGAGGGCACAGAGAATTCCTTGAACTGAAACCTGCTCGGGAGTAAGCTTTCCTCATGACAGCGATCGCTGAGAAGCTGGACCAGAAGCTGGGGTCGTGGGATTCGCAGACGGCTTCCGAGGTGTCCCGGCTAGCAGGACAGGGAGCGTTTTCACCGATCTATGTCCAATATGTCCCATAAATGTCCCATTCCTCTTCGCGAATCTAAGCCGCCGCTCGACTTGCTTCGCAGGGGGTTCGCGCCAGAATCGCCGAACCGCGAAGGAGCCAAGGTCGAAGAGGATTAGTAGCTTCGAATCGAGGCCGGTGAGGCATTTGGGGCATTACTGAGGCATTTGGTCCGAGTGCGGTGATGAGGCATATGGGTCATTTTTGAGGCATTTTCCTGGCCATGACATAGAAGGCTCCGCGACGCTTGCCGCGGCGTTCCAGGATGCCTTTGCTCACCAGCTCTTCCAGATCACGGGCTGCCGTTTGACGGCTCACGCCCGTCTCTTGCTGATACTTTGCGCTGGTGAGCCGCCCTTCCGAGCGGAGGCGCGCCTGTCCCGCTAGCTGACGGTCTTTTAGCTGGAACCCGGCCAGGACCTCAGCCGTCAGCCAGTCGCGCCACAGGGTGACGACGAAGGATCCGCTGCGCTGCTCGGAGTCCGGCTCAGGGAGGCCCGCTTGCCGGCACAGATCGATCATGGCCTGAGTGCCGGATCCCAGCTTCTCGATATAGCTGGCCAGGTAGAGCGACTCGGCCAGCAGCGGGTTGTTTGGGATGGAGGCATGGTCGGTGTGCAGATCGTCCAGAGTGAGGGTTCCTGGCAGCGTGCCGGGATTCCAGACTTCGAGCCTGTTGGCGAACAATCGCACTTCCACCGAAGCGTTGCTGTGGTAGTCGCGATGGGCCAGGGCATTGATGAGGGCTTCGGCCACGGCGTCGGGAGGCAACTCGTAGGTGACTGGCGCTTGGAAGCTCTCAGCCCTCGTTCCGACAGCGCGGTTGACCTTGGCGAGGACGAAATCGCCAGCCTGATCGGCCTGATCGAAGAGATCCCCGGAGTAATTCTGCTGCGAGGCGAAGGGACGCAGGTACTCGGTGCCATGGCAGTGGACGCATTTCGTCTCGGCAGGGTGAGAAGAGCCTTGGTCGGGGTTTTGGCCTTGAGCGGGAATCCGCGCTGGCGGCGGGCCGTCTCCAAGAACCAGTCGATGCGTTTGCGTGAAAGGCTCTTCAGCGTTGCCCGCTCGCAGGCGGTCGTGTCGAAGGGAGGGATGCCCAGGGCACCCAGCCGGTCCAGGTGGTCCACCAGGCTGGCGTAGACCTCGGTGGTCAGGGCGCTGGACCCCTCGACGCGGCGGCGGATCAGCTCGCTGCTGGCCTTGCGGATGAGCTGCTTCATCTTGGGCGCGCGGCGCTTCTCGTCCGATCCCCAGACATAAACGAGCCGGGTCTTTGAGTGCCGGGTGGCGTGGTCGTACTCGCGCTCGGTGGGAGAGATGCCCTCGGCGTCTTCGTAACCGTACTCGTAGCCGAAAATGCCCAGGTAGATATCGCAGCGCTCGACTTCATCCAGATAGACCCGATCGGCCCGGCGGTCGCTGGCTGGGAGCTCTTCAAACAGGAACACGTCGGCAACGAAGCGGCGCAGCACGGCATCGCCCAGCAGGAAGGCTTTCAGGTCCGAACGGATCTGTTCGAACTCCTTCTGGACACTGCTGATGAAGATCCTGAGCCTGGTTGCGGGCATAGTCCTCTCGCAGGAACCGGTCGATTATACCGAGGCGGGAAGAACGCGCAATTCGCCCTGCCCTCCCTCTGCGTCTCGGCGCCTCTGCGCG
>JANQFM010000170.1 GCA_028277865.1 Acidobacteriota bacterium | reverse complement strand
GCCGCAAAGCCCGGCTGGAGTCGGGGAAAGCTGGCCAATCCCCGACCGAGTTGGCCAGCTCTTCGGCATCTTGGGCCGAGCCGGGGCGCTGGAAGGCCGAGGCCAGGAGGCAGTGAACGATGCGCAGCACGTCCGGATAAAGCGATTGCGGCATCTTTGCCTCGCACTCCTTTTCGGCAGCCGCGAAAGCCTGCAGCAATGCTTCGTCTCCGGCCTGGATGCCTTCCCTTTCCGCCCAGGGACGCAGCACCTTCAAAATGCCGGCCTCCCAGTCGATCAGGGTGCCGTAGCAGTCGAAGCTCAGTACTCGGATTTCGTCCCAGTTCATGCTAGCCACAGAGGCACAGAGTACACAGAGACAGAGTCCAAAGTCCAAGGTCCAAGGTCCAAGGTCCAAGGTCCAAGGTCCAAGGTCCAAGGTCCAAGGTCTGCAGATTACACTCTTGCTGACTCCCGACTCCTGACTCCCGACTCCTGACTCCCGACTCCTCTCCCCCTCTTCTGCCTCTCTCCGCGTCTCTGCGCCTCTGCGTGAAACCCTCAGATTCGCTTCAGGAACAAGATTCCCAGGGGCGGGAGGTCGAGGAGGATGGAGTCGGGTCTTCCTTGCTCCTCAATGCCGGTTGTCGAGACGAGTTCCTGTTCGTTGGCATCGCTTCCGCCGTACTCGGCTGCATCGCTGTTGAGCACGATTTCCCATTGGCCGGCCTGCGGCACCCCCACACGGTAGCCCGGACGCGGGTCGGGGGTGAAATTGCACACCGCCAGGATGCAGTTCGAGGGTTCCTCAGCCAGGCGCAGGTAGCTGACGATGCTGCGCTCCCGGTCCTTCAGGTCGACCCATTCGTATCCTTTGGGATCGAAGTCGAGCCGGTGCAGGGCCGGCTCTTGGCGGTGGAAGCGGTTGAGGTCTTGCAGCCACTGCTTCAGTCCCCGGTGGGTCGGATAGTCCAACAAGTGCCACTGCAGGCTGGAATCGTGGTTCCATTCGCTCCACTGGCCCAGTTCGGCCCCCATGAATAGCAGCTTCTTGCCGGGATGGGAGTACATGTGCCCCAGCAGCAGGCGAAGGTTGGCCCGACGCTGCCAGCCGTCCCCGGGCAACTTGCCCATCAAGGATCCCTTGCCGTGCACCACCTCGTCATGCGAGAGGGGCAGCACGAAATTCTCGCTGTAGGCGTACCAGATGCTGAAGGTAATCTGGTCGTGGTGAAACCTTCGGTGAATGGGATCCTGGGAGAAGTACTTCAGCGTGTCATGCATCCAGCCCATTTTCCATTTCATGTCGAATCCCAGCCCGCCTTCCTCGACCGGCCGGGACACGTTGGGCCAGGCGGTGGACTCCTCGGCGATGGTGCGCACATCGGGATCGAATTGGTGGACGGCCTGGTTGAAGCTGCGCAGGAAATCGATGGCCTCCAGGTTTTCGCGGCCCCCGTAGCGGTTGGGGATCCATTGGCCCATTTGGCGCGAGTAGTCCAGGTAAAGCATGGAAGCCACCGCATCTACCCTCAGCCCGTCGACGTGGTATCGGTCCAGCCAGAAGAGGGCGCTGCTGATCAAAAAGGCCCGCACCTCGTTGCGCCCGTAGTTGAAGATGGCGCTGTTCCAGTCGGGGTGAAAGCCCTGGCGGGGATCTTGGTGCTCGAAGAGGTGAGAGCCGTCAAATTCGGCCAAGCCATGAGAGTCGAGCGGAAAGTGGGACGGCACCCAGTCCAGGATGACTCCGATGTTCTTTTGATGGAAGGCGTCGATGAGGCCCATGAAGTCCTGGGGCGTCCCGTAGCGGCTGCTGGGGGCGAAGTAGCCGACTGCCTGGTAGCCCCATGAGCCGAAAAAAGGGTGCTCGTGGACAGGAAGCATCTCTACGTGGCTGAAACCCATTTCGTCCACGTGTTCGACCAACTCCTGGGCCAATTCGCAATAGTGCAGCGAGCGGTTGGCCTCTTCGGGGAGTCTCTTCCAGGAGCCGAGATGCACTTCGTAGGTGGAAAAAGGCGCCTGCATGCCGTTGAGCCGCTTGCGGGCGCCCATCCACACGGAATCATTCCAGCCGTAGCTCAAATCCCAGACCACCGAAGCCGTTTTGGGCGGGCACTCCCACAAATAGGCAAAGGGATCCCCTTTGTAGATGCCTTCAGGCCAACGGCTGGAGGTGATGAAGTACTTGTAGATCATCCCCTGGCCAACGCCGGGGACGAAGCCCTCCCAGATCCCCGAACCGTCCCATCGGGGCACCAGCGGATGAGCCTCGCAATCCCATCCGTTGAAATCGCCCACCACCGAGACTTGAAAGGCGTTGGGCGCCCAAAGCGCAAAGAGGGTTCCCTCGGCTCCCTTGTGAGTGTGCAGGTGGGCACCCAGTTTGTCGTAAAGCCGAAAATGGGTGCCTTCCTTAAAGAGGTAAATGTCCTGGTCGGTCAGCAGGCTGACGCCCTGGACAGCTTCGGTCATGGCGGGCCATCATAGCAGAGAAGGCGAGGATCTCACGCAGAGGCGCAGAGACGCAGAATGAGGCAGAAGAGAAAGGTCAAAACTGATCCTTTTCGTTCTTAATCTTTGCGCCTTTGCGTTTTTGCGCGAAAAACCCCCTTTTCTTCTCTTCCCCCTCCTCTGCGTCTCTGCGCCTCTGCGTGAAACCCCTCTTTTTTGCGCCAAACTCCCCTATCCGCTAAAATCCGCCGATGGCTCAAAAGCACGCCATTTCACCCACCCGCGAAGAGAACTACCCCGAGTGGTATCAACAAGTCGTCCGCGCCGCCGACATGGCTGAAAACTCCCCCGTGCGGGGCTGCATGGTCATCAAGCCCTGGGGCTACGCAGTGTGGGAGAACATCCAAAAAAACCTGGACGCCCGTTTCAAGGCCACCGGCCACGTCAACGCCTATTTTCCCCTCTTCGTCCCCTTGAGCTTTCTGCAAAGAGAAGCCCGGCACGTGGAAGGCTTCGCCAAGGAATGCGCCGTCGTGACTCATCATCGTCTGGAAGCCGGACCCGACGGCGAACTGGTCCCCGCGCCTTCGGCCAAGCTGGACGAGCCTCTCATAGTGCGCCCAACCTCCGAGACCATCATCGGCGAGATGTTCGCCAAGTGGATCCAGAGCTACCGCGACCTGCCCCTGCTCCTCAACCAGTGGTGCAACATCGTGCGCTGGGAAATGCGCACCCGGCTCTTCTTGCGCACCACCGAATTCCTCTGGCAAGAAGGCCACACCGCCCATGCCACTCGCCAAGAAGCCCTTGAAGAAACCGATCGCATGCTGGGCGTGTACGCCGATTTCGCCCAGGATTTCCTGGGCGTCCCCGTCATCAAAGGAGTCAAGACACCCAGCGAGCGCTTTCCAGGTGCGGTGGACACCTACGCCATTGAAGCCATGATGCAGGACCGCAAAGCCCTGCAAGCCGGCACCTCGCACTTTTTGGGGCAGAATTTCTCCAAGGCCGTCGGCATCAGATTCCTGGACGACTCGGGCAGCGAGCAGCACGTCTGGACCACCTCCTGGGGAATGACCACCCGCATGGTGGGCGCCATGATCATGACCCATGGCGACGACGACGGTGTGGTCCTCCCTCCCTGCGTAGCGCCCTCCCAGGTGGTCATCCTGCCTGTCATTCACAAAGACGAAGTGCGCTCTCAAGTGATGGAGTACTGCCAATCCCTGGCCCGAGAGCTGGCCGAGCAGAGCTTCGCCGGCCAACCCGTGCGCGTCGAAGTGGACAGCCGAGACCTGCGCGGCGGCGAGAAGACCTGGTCCTGGATCAAGAAGGGCGTCCCCGTACGCCTGGAAATCGGACCCCGCGACATCGCCCAGGACAGCGTCTTCATGGGCCGTCGCGACAAGGGTCCCAGGGAGAAGAAAGGCGTCCCCCGATCCGAATTCGTAGGCGGGATTTCGGAGCTGCTGCAGGAGATCCAGCAAGGCCTTTTCGATCGAGCCCGAAAATTGCGCGACACCCACTCCCACAAGATCGACAGCCGCCAGGAGTTCTACGATTTCTTCACCCCCAAAAGCAGAAAACGCCCTGAAATCCACGGCGGATTCGCCTACGCCCACTGGAGCGGCGACCGATCCGAAGAAGAGACCGCCAAATCCGATCTGGGCGTCACCATCCGCTGCATCCCCCTAGACTCCCCCGAAGAAGACGGAAAATGCGTCCTCTCCGGCAAGCCCAGCCCCAAACGAGTCATCTGGGCCAAAGCCTACTGACCGGTTTCGCACCAAGACGCCAAGTACGCCTGGAATTCCTCTTTGCGGTCTTCCTCTTTTCGTCTTTGCGTCTTTGCGTGAATTCCCTTCCCCTCTTCCCCCTCCTCTGCGCCTCTGCGCCTCTGCGTGAAACCTCCTTCTCTGTCACAATAGCCACATGC
>JANQFM010000069.1 GCA_028277865.1 Acidobacteriota bacterium | reverse complement strand
CCCGGATCAGCCAAGGCGACGGCGGGAGCGTAGCCATCCCTTAAGACCCGGACCTCATAGCGCCTGCCCGAAGCCAGCTGATTGAGGAAAAACCTCCCGTCCGAAAGTGTGAAGATTGGCTTGAGCTCCCTCGCCGAGGCGGACCAGGGATAATCGAATTGGGTTTCATCGCGATACTGGACACGGGCTCCTGAAAGGGGTGCCCCTTGATCGTCGACAGCCCGACCAGCGATTGAAAAGGCGTGGTCCAGCTCAATGCGTGCCGTCTCATCCGATGAATCGACAGGGGAGTAGGCACCCGCCAGGAAGCCGTCAGCGGAGGCCAGCAGCCGAATGTAACGCTTGCTGGGCCGGATGGTTCGGAACCGGCCTTCTCCATCCGTCCGAAGCTGAATTCCCCAATCCCCGCTCCACCACACCAATGCGCCGCCCACAGGTCGTCCCGATCCTTTTTCAACCACCCTTCCGCTGACGAATTCCAGCGGGTCCAATCGGATCGGTACCGGTTCGGCCTGCCCGTTGAGCCGAAAGGAGCCTTCCTTTTCCCGGCGGTCGGGCAGGAAGATCCGCAATCCGGTGGACGAGCGTGCGTCCGCAGCCAGGTAAAGACGACCGTTTCTGTCTGTGAGGCCTTGGGGCCAGCGCCCTGTCCGCACCAAGGCGCCCGGCACCGGATTCCCCTGCGGATCCAACACTTGGATGGTGCGATAAACACCGGGAAAGAGAGCGACTTCGAGCTGGGAGGCCCGGCTGTTGCGGCCTTTTTCGAGCCATCCGTTGAGGAAAGCAAAGCAGTCCAATGGCTCACCCGCCGCCCGTGCAATCCTGACTTGCCCGGACGGGTTTGAGACAGCTCGTCGAGGGGCCACCGCCCATCCTGTACGCTGCCGGATTTCTGACCACAAGGGGAAGGAAGAGCGGGCCGCAACACCCGCGCCGGAGAGCGGATTGCCCAGGTCATCTGTCACTGTGACGACCGCTCCCGCGTCTTGAACCAGCGGGACCGCCGGCAAGTGGGTTTCTGCCCAAATCGGTTTCCAGCTCGAATAGGACATGGGCACGTAGCCTTGCCCCTGTACCTGCACGCGCCAAAAGCCTTCTTCAGGCGCCTGCAAGCGAAATTCCCCCTGGGAGTCGCTGAAATCCACTGTCGCCGGCGGGGATGACTCTTGCCGAAGCCACTGAACGCCGAGCTGATACTCGGATACCTCAGCGTGCAATTCGACCCGAATGTCGGCCAAGGGCGCCCCCTGCCTGTCTGTGACGTGGCCGCGGATGGAAATCGGGGCGACCGCTAAGGCTGATGCGATCTGAGGAAGCAAACTGAAGAAGATGATCGAAATTCGAAAGCTCAAACTCTTCTTCCCCCGCTATGAAGGCTCGGACGGGACTTGCCCTTCAGTAGACCTAATGACCATTACTAAGTATTACACGAATGAATTGCCCAAAAACCTCATCAGAGCGGCGCCGAAGCTCAAGAGGTTCAGGAGCCGAGTTCGTGTAGGATGAGCCTGTGGACAGCGACGCCCAGCCCAACTGCCCTGAATGCGGCAACCAAGTGGCTTTCGGCAGCCGGGATTGCTTGCATTGCGGCCAGCAGCTGAGCTGGCCGGGCCAGGATGGCACCCAGGGGAGCTTTGCCCAACCGGGCCGTGAGGCTCTGGGCTGCATATTGATCCCCTTTACTTCGCTGAGCGCCGTTGCAGCGCTGGTAATTGTTCTGGCAGGCGCCTTCGCCTTTTTCGGAGGCCGCTATGGCCCGCTGGTTTTCGGACTGGCCGCCATCTGGCTGATCGCCGCCTGGCTCAAACGCCGGACGGAAGAAAAAGAGGCCGCCGAGGAGGAGTGAACCGATTCCTTTCCTGAAGAGCCCATTGCGCTCCTGGCGTCTTGGCGCGAGCCTTCAGGATATGGGGTTTCCCGGAACAGCCGAGAGTGCCGAAACTGAGCCGTCCGACCGGGTTAACCCGAAGAGCTGCTGGGAGGCGATGGGCTGGTCCGAGCGGACTCTTATTCGTCCAGCCAAGGTGCCTTGCGCCTCGGGGATGCGCTCCGGGATCAGGAATGACTGCCGCTCACCAACCGCCAACTGGATGGTGGCGCTTCCAATGCGCAGCCCGGATGTCGAAAAGACTTCCACCGTGACTGCGGTCGACTGTTGTCCCGGATTGAACAAGGCCAGGCCGGTAAAGATGCCGGGGCCGTTGGCAACCTGGCTGAAAGAGACATCCTCCAGCAAACGGCGCTGCAAAGGCGCCATGGCGGCAAAGGACAGGTTTTGACTGTCTCCGAAAAGGACGCTCCCGACGACCCCCGGGCCATCCGCCACCGCCAGAAGCGAGGACACGGGCAAGTCGCCGGATCCCAACAGGGCGCCGGAATCGCCTTGCAGCGCTTCGCCGGGCGCCAGTTCAAATTCTGTTCCCGCATTGCCCTCCCCGGAGGCGCTCAGCACGATTTGCCGGGCCTGATCTCCGCCGTTGACCAGCCTCAGATGGCTGAACAGAGCTGAGCCGCTGGCCAACTGGGCCGAATAGAGCCGTTCGGACTGGTCGGGGGGTTGGCCGTTGATTCCGGCAATGGCGCCGGATTGAGGAAATTCGATCAGCTCGAATCCAACCACTCCCTGACCGGACGTGACCTCCACTTCCAGGTGAGCCGAGTCGATCGTTCCCGCCTCGGCAAACAGATCGGAAATCGCCGCCGCCAGCAGCCCTTTGGGGGGTAGGCTGCGTTGGGCCTGGCTGATCGTGCCCTCTTCAAGGAGGCGGATCTGCAGCTCGATGGGGTGCGAATTGGGATTGGCCAGAAAGAGGCGGGTGCGGGCTTCTTGCCCCAGGAAGGCTGATGGGCCTTGCAGGACTCGGCTGAAAATGAGGCGAGCGTGCTGGCTGCGCACCGCCACTGCACCGTCCAGGGACTCGCCGGCGCCAAAAAGGAACAGGCCGTCCAGGGAGGGGTGAGTGCTCCCCATCTCGACCCAGCCCTGCGATCCGGCCAGCAGGTTGGTGCGGTTCACGAACAGCTCCCGACCCAGGCGGGCCAATTGGCGTCCCGCCCCGACTTCGCCCATAAAGGGCAGCCCCAGGGGATTGCCGTCTTCACCCCAGGGCTGGAAGACAACCTGCGAAGGGCTGGAAAGATTGGACACCGCAAAGCCGGTGAAACTGCCCTGGCTGACCTGCAGGAAGGGGAAGACGGCTGCCGGCAGATCCGAGTCCGGTTGGGGTTGGGTGGAGGGCGGCTGGCCTGGGCGGCCCACGAAAATTCCTCGCCCGTGGGTGGCTGCCGCCACCCAGCCGTCGGAGGGGCGCGAAGTCACCGACATGACGATCGAAGAGCCGATCGTCTCTGCTCCCTGCTGCAGCCAGACGGTTGCGGAGCCGTCCAGGTCGCTGGACGAGTAGAGTCCGATGCTGGTGGCGATGAAGTAGCGCGTCGGCCCGTCGCCTGGGAGGATGGCGGACCACAGAAGCGACGGCCCAGGGATCTCCGAGTCCCCCTGCAGGTTCCCTTCCACCTCCTGCCAGCTTCGGCCTGCGTCCAGGGAATGGAACAGGCCCGGAATGTTGTAGTTCGAAAAAACGGCCAGCAGTTCGTCGGCGTCGTCAGGGTTGACCGAGATATTGTGCAGATAAGCGCCCGGGGCGACCTGGGGGATCGAGATATCGACCGGGGCGGGGTTGCCGCGCCGTGCATCATCCAAACGGTACAGGCGAGGCTGCAAAGGCGGCCCGGAACTCCTTGAGCTGGTGCCCAAATAGAGGATGTCGGGGGTTTGCGATGAGACTGCCAGGGCCGTAATGATTCGACCGTCCCGGTCGTTGAGATCGGCCGCCAGGACCCAACCCTGGTCTCCCGGCAGGAAGGGGATCAGGCTGGTGTCAGGGTGCCTCCAGACCCTCTCCCCATCCGGAAAGTAAACTACACCGTCGTCTTGGGGAGAGACGACGAAGGGGTGGATGAAGAGGGAGTCTTCCGCGTCGGGCGGAATAACGACCAAACGTGCTGTGGGCGTGCCTGACTGGTTGTAGTCGCCTCGCACCACGAATCCCATTTGGGCCGAAAAATAAGCAGCTTCACGCCCCATGTGACAGAAGGCGCCGTCCCCCCCGAAAACGTCGACCGAGCGGGAGGGCAGCCCCCCCAGCGTGCGCAAAAATGGCGTCGAATTGTCCTGGGTTCCGCCCATCAGCCGGGTATCTCCTGGCTGGGGCGGCATGCAGACGGTATAGAACTGGGTGACGTTGTAGCTGCGGTTGCGGGTTTGCCATTCCACCACCGGTGCCAGGATGTCCTGGGTGACGTGCAATCCTCCGTCGCCGGCGCTCCACATGACGTTCGGGTCGCGGGGGTCGAAGAGAACGGAGTGCAGATCGGGATGATGAAAGGGATACAGGCCGGCCCGGGGGCGTCCTTGGGATCTCGGCCGGATGGTGTAGCCGCCGATACGGGTTTCGAAGAAGCTGGCCACGTCATCCGGCGCCGGAGTCGCGAATCCGTCTCGGGACCGGTGCAGGCTGAGGTCGCCGATGATCACGAAGTCCTCGTCGTCCGGCTTGACGGCCAGCATCATGTTGTAGCCGTCTTGGGTATTGAGGCCTCCCAACTCGTACTCCTCGCTGTCGGGCAAGTTGCGGCTCCGGTCCTCAGCCGTCCCGGCCTCCAGGTCCAGCTTGTAGAACCGGTGAGCAGTGACAAAGTCGCCGGGTGCACCCAATGGGTCGGGTACGAATCCTTGCACAAAGAGATATCCAGTCGAAGGGTTGCTGGGCGCGAATGCCGTCACGGCCCGGAAGGTCCGCTCGGGATAATTGAATGGTGTGATCTCGCTCCAGGTCCGGCCGTCACTATCAGACTTGAAGACGCCTCGCCCGAACAGGATCTCCGTACTCTCTCCTGTTGCCAGGATGCGGCTGAAGGTTGAGAGAGTGGCCAGGGAAGTGCCGTCATCGGCAGTTGTGACTTCTGCAAAAAAGGGGCCGGCAGGTCCGCCTCCCAGCACCAGTTCAAAGGTCTGTCCGCCGTCCTGCGAGCGCATCAGGCCGTGCCCGAACGACGAGGCCAGCAGGGTCCCGGTTTGAGGGTTGAGGGCCAGCTTCCAGATGAATCCGAAAGGGTTGTCGTGGCGGTCTGTGGGATCGTTTTCGACAGAGTGCCCCAGGTCGGTCCAGGTTTCGCCGCCGTCAATGGACTTGAAGACGCCTCCGCCTTCGAAAAAAGCGACCGAACCCAGATCGCGGTTGCTGCTGCGGGCTTCACCCGAGGCGAAGTACCAGGTCGACGTGTGCCCGGGGCGCACGTCTTGTACGATCGAAGTGACGCTGGGGTTTTGCGCCACATCGGTCTTCAGTAGCCAGGTCAGTCCCCCGTCGGTGGACTTCCAGAGTCCCCCTGCCACCCCTCCGGCCAGCAGCAGGTCGGGGTTTTCGACATCCCGCGCCAAGGCCCGTGTCCGCCCTCCCACATCGATGGGTCCGACCTCCTTCCACTGGTATCCCTGCGCAGTGGCCGACGTTCGGAAGCGGGATTGGTTGGCCAGGCTTTGTGCAAATTCCAGCTCGCGTCGGCGAATGCCGGACGGTACCCGCCCGGTGGCCGGATCTCGAAGCATCCAGTGGAGCCGCTCAGCCCGAGCAGCCTTGCGATCCAGTGGCGCCATCTCGGCCAACTTCTGAAGGCCGGCCTTGCCAGCTACGTCCGGGTGCCGCCGCCCGTCCTCGGCTGTCGTCAAAAACGCAAGGGTGGCCAGCCCCAGCATTTGACAGAATGAGCAGAATCGACTGGATTTTCTTGCAGAGTTCATCTGATTCGCCTTGTCATCCCTATTGAGTTGCTGAGTTCTTATTATACTCAACTCCCTGGAGCCGTATCGCAGCCGCGGGAAGCAGCGGCCCCACCCCCTCTCGACGGCTTTGACTCCCCCTCTTGGCAGAGCCTATACTGGCCTGGAATTGCAGACCACAGCATCACGCCCTCCAGCTGTCTTCTTTCTCCTCGCAGCAATGGCCTGCTTGACGGGCGGGGCCGCTTTTTACCAGGAGCCTTCTGAGGACTACTACCGCAAATGGCTGCGCGAGGACGTCCTTTACATCATCACTCCCCAAGAGGCGGATGTCTTCAAGAAGCTGCGCACTGACGAAGAACGGGACAACTTCATCGAGCAGTTTTGGCAGCGGCGTGACACCAATCCCATTACGGCCGCCAACGAGTACAAGGAAGAGCACTACCGGCGTATCGCCTATGCCAACGAGCAGTTCGCCTCCGGCTTCCCGGGCTGGAAGACCGACCGGGGGATGATCTACATCAAGTTCGGCCCCCCCGACCGCCTGGAACGCAACCCCACCGGCGGAGACTACCGGCGCCCTTCCTGGGAAGGCGGCGGATCGACCACAACCTATCCATTCGAAGTCTGGGAATACCGTCATCTGGAAGGCGTCTCCCAGGATGTGGAAATCGAGTTCGTCGACGATACGCTGAGCGGTGAATACCGGTTGGCCGGCAGTCCCGACGACAAGGACGCCCTGCTGCACGTCCCCAACGCCGGCCTCACCGACGCCGAAATGCTGGGGCTGGTGGCTCAGAAGATCGACCGCATCGTCAGGACCTCCAATCCCATGCCGGGCCACAATCCCCTGGCCGTCGGCTACGGGCGGGCCAAGGACCAGCCTTTCGAGAAGCTGCAGTTGATGACCAATCTGCACAAGGCGCCCGCCATCGATTTCTCGGACTTCAAGACCCAGGTGCAAGCCCGTACCTACTTTGATGAGATCCCCTTTCAGTTGCGCAGCGATGTCTTTGAGCACGGCAGCCAGGGGCGTGTCTTGGTCACTCTTTACCTGGAAAGCAGCCAGCTGCAAAAAGAAGAGTCGGGGCAGGGTTGGCGCTCCGAACTGCAAGTCTATGCGCAGCTTAAGGATCTTTCCGGGCGCATCGTTCGCGATATGGAAGACAGCCTCTCTTCGATCACCCCTCAATCCCAGGCTGGTTTGACAGGAGGGCGGCTGGTTTACCAGAAGGACTTTTTCCTCCAGCCGGGCCGATACAAGCTGGAGTTCTTTGTCAGGGACCAGTTGGCGGGGAAAATCGGATCCTCCCAAAGCCTGGTGGTGGTCCCCCCTGCCGAGCAGCGGCTGCGGCTGAGTTCCGTCATGCTGGCCCGACGGATCGAATCGGTACCCGGCAGCGGCCGATCGTCCTTCAAAATCTGGCCGGCCCAGGGGCATGACGTGCCTCAGGCCAACCTGAAAGTGGGGTTTTACTTCGAGATCTACGGCTTTCAAACCGACCAGAGCAGCGCAAAGCCCGATCTGGAAATCCAGTACGAAATCCTGGACTCCCAGGGCAAAGCGATCTCTCCTTTGCCCGACTTCCACAGCGCCGATCCCCTGCCGGAAAGGATCACCGTCATGAGCATCCTAAAGACCGCCGATCTGGATGTCGGCCGCTACACCCTGCGCATCCGCCTGCACGACCTCATTGCCAATCGCCAACTGACGCACAACCTGCCCTTTCGCCTTCTCTGAGTGTAGATGCAAGGCACTACCCGACATGTCCGCCCCCTGCCGCAAGGCCATCCGGGAGGTCTTCGCGGGCCGGGTCGACATCGTCCATGACCCCTACCACGTCGTCGCCCTGCAAGGCCATCGACGAGACCTGCCGCAAGATGATGCGCGGCTTGGAGGACGCCGAGCGCCAGGCCCTGAAGGGAAGCCGGGGCGTTCGGGAAGCACATTCTGAGAAGCAAGACCTGTCGGACCACCTGGCCTCAGAGCTGGTCCGATGGAGGGCCAGGCTGCAGGAAACCTGGCTGGCCAGGGGGGCAGAACCGGATCCCGCAATGGGTCTTTCCCAACGAGGTCGGCAACATGATGGACTTCCACAACCTGAAGAACCGCCAGTACAAACGCGTGATCCACAAGGCCAAGCTGCGCTAAGTCCCCTGTCACAGCCTGCGGGACACCCTTGCTTTGCAACGCTGCTGTTGATGTCCAACACGTCGATCTCCTTCATCAGCGAACAGCTGGGGCTCAAGGATCCGGCGGTGACGGTGGAGCACTATGCCCGCTGGCTTCCAGGTTCGAATCAGGCAGCTATGAATGTGCTACCGGGTGATGCCGGAGAGCGGCTGTCTGTTGAGGTTGAACCGGTCTACTGAAATGAAAAAGCAAGTCGGACGAGTTCGCTCACGACCCCGAAGTCATGGGGGGGCTCTCTCCATCCGCTTTGGCGTGCAATCAATTGTGAAAACGTTCAAGACTCACTCAGGAGGACCAACTGACGGGACTAGATTTGCCAGGAGGTGTTTCAGTGGGGGGGGCGACTTTTGGGTGTGTCGCTTCTGTTTCCTCGATTCCTCTTCGGGGAAATCTTTGCTGATGATCCGTGCCAGGTAGTTTTCCGCACTCATTGTCAGATTCCTAATGCTCGCTCCAGTTTTCTTTGCTTTCCTGAGAAGGCCAATCAGCTCCTCCTTCGGCCCCGCAATCGACGGATTCACAATGATAAAGGTCAGTCTTCTAGCGGGGCCGAGAAGGCAGACCCGTTGGATTAATTTCTGTAGCATGCGGTCCTTTAATGCGTGTCCAACAAGATGCCAGACAACTCGAGCATCCTTGTTGCTGCTCAGCAACTGACTCAGGTGGCGTTCTGCAGCCAAGTAAACGTAGTTCAACGTATCAACCGCAAAGCTCAAGGGGCTTGAGAATTCCTTATCGTGACCTGCGATTGCCATACTTCGGAGCTGTGCAGCGTCACCATGGAGTTTGAAAAGGTAGCGCACTGGGACAGTTTGATTCCTCTTGCCTTGATGAAGCTCCCTCATCAGAACATACTGGGCCTCAGACGACGAAGCGATTGTTTGCCAGCGGCCCTGACCTCGTTGGCCATTAGCGTTGGGATTCTCCAATTCGATACTCCTATCGGCGAAACCCGTGTAGTTGGTGGTTAGCCAAGTCGACCAGTTGAGTTTGGCCGCGTCCAAGCTCTGGTTGAGATAACCCCAATCATAACTTTTGATAATGCTTCGAAATGCTTCACGCATACGGTATTCTAAAGTGGCTATTTCGATCTTAAGCTGTTCACGGTCTTCGCCTCCTTTCATTACGCTTGCGTGTGTACCTCTGCTCGCCTCTGACAGAATGTAGTCCCAGTAATCATCAAGGCGCCGATTTATGGCAAAGCTCTCCAACGCCTTGTGTCTAGGCCGAAAATCGGCCAAGAAAGCTGGAATAGGAAAACCATCTTCGCACTCCTTCATCTCCCAATAATCAATAAACGGATATCCCATCTTCTTTAGTAGGGTGTCGGTGTTTGGAAGTCCAAACTGAGTGGTGTTGCGGGCGATCGAATTCACTTCCGTTCGGATCTCGAATCCCGCGCCAGTAACGAGGATGTGAACTGCGTCACCATCTTCGACCCTATTCTTTTCGGATCGAGCATATGGGGCGCTTTCCATAACGTCTTGGGACGACTTGTCGAGCTCTTCAAGCCATGCCCGGATTCGCAGCAATGTCTCGCGAGATTTTGGGAGAACTGGCTGTAGCTGTTGACTCTGTTCCGGGCGCGAACCGTAGGAACTGACGATGAGAAGCTCTCGCTTGTCTCCACGCAGGAACTCTTCCAAGTATTGACATGCTTTCTTCAGCCTGTAGCGATCCGAAGATTGGCTAGCATCCCCGGTCGAGTGTTGGCTCCGCCCACGTACATCGACGATAACCAGGCAATAGCCCGTCTTTACCTTGTCATTTTGTAAGACGTTTGAAAGGGCATCTCTCCAGACGTTATCCGCAGCGGGGACCCACCACACGGCAGTCAGTTGATCCGTGGTTAGCAATGGAGGCTGTGGCTCAGTGGTTTCCCGGATATCGGCTACCTTCCCTGTACCGAAACCGATGGGGCATCCTAGATAGCGCCAAACGTGCAATGCGAAACGCGGATTATCGTCGACCACAATGACATGAAAACGGACATCTGCGGGTAACATTCAGCTCCCCTCCTCCCCTTCGTCCCGTCTCTAAGAGGGAACCCGAAAAAGTGCCATCCAGAACCGGGAATCCTCTATATTGGTGATCTGCAGCCGCCAACCGACCACGGAGGCAGCAAGGTTCGCAAGGTAAAGGCCCGTGCCATGGGATGGGATTTCCCTGTCCTTCCTTGGATCAGGATCGAACAGACTTTGTAGCTTGGCGCTTCTTAGCCTTTGCAACCGCCTCCTGGTTTCTTCCCATAAGGGGGTAGCGTGATCCTCAAAACTGAATCCGATTAGGATCCTGCAGTCGGCCTCCTTGATTAAATTGCGATTCTTTCGCCGAATTTCATTCGCGTACCTCTCCACTTGGTCTGGAGTAGGCCTGGCAAGTAACACCGGCTTGTTTTTGTCTAATGAACCTTTTGGCCGCCCATGAGTTCGATCGTTGTCAATGAGTTCCTGAAGTGTCAGCTTCAAGTAGCGGCTTTCCATTGGACTCAATTTGATCTCGAATTTGCCTTCGATGACCCAATAGTCCTTCTCCGGCATAACCTCCAAGAAGATGTTTTCTACGCCGAGACTTGTCTCCGCCGAGACCCGCTCCTTTCCGGCCTCACCGTCTTGGGACGGTCTGTAATGGCTCAGGAGCTCTTGTAGGACACGCAGGTTCTTGGGCACACTTTGCGCGCTACTGGATCGGCCAATCAGGTAACTGGCGAACCTGTGATGAGTGGACTGGCCATGCTGCCAACGGAATCCGGGAATCGACTGTTGTCCCGGGGCCAACAAGGGATTTAGTGCGCAGGCCATCTCATCAAACTCTAGTATATGCTCATCAAGTGTCTCCAGGAGACCATGGCTCAAGACACCGAAAACGATACTCTGCTGTATGGCCGTGCTGTGCGGAAACGCCCTTGCTGTCGTTCGCAACCTGGACAGTACTTGCAGCCAAACCGTACGCTCCGGCTCGAACAAACGATGGCTCTCAGCTCGATCGCGCAAGTCGACGATCCATTTCTCGCACCAATCAGCGATTCTGCTGCTGAGAAGAACCACCTCGGGACGGACCGGGCCTTCGGCTTCAGGTGCGTCCAACTCTCCGATGCCAATTTCTGTCTTGAAGTCTTCCAAGGCGGCGGACCAGAATGCATGGGTGTGCTTAAAGGCTACAGTTACCTTCTTAGGTAATGTTAGTTCCTTTGCTTGAGGCAGATTAATGCTGCCAGCATTGCCAGAAAAACGCACCACGAGATCGATGAAGTAGCGGATGACTCTATCGTAAGGTATGAAGTCGGCCATTCGTCGAGCGTTATAGATTCCGACTCTTTCGACCATTTTCTTCTCGAAGGCCTCGCAATCGTCTTTATCCTTGTCTTCAAGATCGAACCAAGCTTTCCAAGTCTGGAAAGTAAAGCCTCCTTGAGGTCGTTTCCTTGGGTCGCCGTTTCTTTCTTCAGGATCTAGTTTCTTGCGCGAAGCCATTTCGAATAGATCGCAGGCTAGCTTGGGCGGAGCAACTCCGATCTCTCCTAAAACCGCGAACTGCTGCACGACTCGAAGCAGGACGTGATCTGGAAGAGAGGCTTCCGCCAAGCTGTGAGCAATGGGTATCGCAGCCGACGGACAAAGGCACACTCCGAGTGCATAAGCCCTGGCGATTTCTTGTACAAAGGCGTCTTTCAAACCCCCTTGTGAGTGAAACATTCTGGCAGCAAACTCGCCGATGATGTCGAAGAAGCGCTCTGGCGCCGGCCACGGGAGTTCTTGTTCTGGATCTTTGGGATCCCACTTGTCAGCCACTCGGCCACTCTCGGAAATGATTCGATGAGATGCGCGGAGAAGCGAGAGGTTACAGGCGCGCAGCGTCTCAAGTTCCAACAAGGACTTCCCCTTGCTGAGTAGTTTTCTCACCTGCTCAACGCGCCAACTGAGCATCCTCTTGAAGGCGGAAAGCCTTTGTCTATCCTTGTCAGATAGCTCTTTCTCGGATTTCTTTAACTCTTCTGTCGTACTGGCCAAACGCCAGAGAGCATCTCCATCCATGAGGTTTTTTGCTCTTGTAATCTGAACTCCCAGGTAAGCGTGCTCGTCGCCCAACCAAAGCTCGCAGGTCCGATCCAACTCCTCCAGAACAGAGCCATAGATTTCTCCAAAATCAATCGCGTGCTCGCTGAGACTAGGGCCGGAGACTTCGAACAAATCTCGGTTTGCTCGGATTAATGCCACCGAAACGATCTCTTTGAAGAGGAATCGGTCGTTAAGCCTCTGTGCGTGTCGCAGAGCCTGCTCTAAGTAGCCGTCGGTGGATTTCCAGGCTGTCCAACTTCGATCCAGTTGCAGGAGAGGGCGCAGGTGGCGGGGAATCCACTGGGCATCAAGAAGGCGTCTTTTGACCTTTCTCTTGGAGGGGAATATTTGACGAACCAAGATCAAAGGTAACCCTGGCGAGGCGGTGAAGGTGCTTTCAGCTTGCCGAAGAAAGGGTCCCTGATTCCTCGATTCTTCCCCACCTTGTAGTCTTAGACTTTCCCACCATTCCTGTACGAGGCCATCATAGCCACGGCGGTGGTTATCATGATCGGGGTAGTAGATGCCCAGTAAGCGGACTCGACCGTCGTCAGTGGCTACGGCGAGACGAGCAAAGGCACATGGAGGGGATCCAGCTTGATAATCTCGGTCTAGTAGCGGATCCGGGCCAATAAGTGCCGAGGCGAAGCAATTAGACTTCAGCTTTAAACGGGCGAATCGACCACCTGGAATCTCAGGACGCTGGTGTGTCGGCCTTTCCGGCGAGTTCTCCAACTTCTCGATTTCAGCCCGATCGTCGAAGAGAATGCCTCGTCCCCGCTGAGTGACGGCGAGGACGATCGGGTGATTCCTATTCGCATCGGTGTAGGTGGGATGGATCCGCGATATGGCGCCTTCTTCAGAAGTAGCCCACAAAGTTCCGATGGCCATGTCGCTGCGAAGCGACTTCAGTTTTCTGGCTTTGTTCTTGTCAATTCTCCAAGCAACAGTATCCGTCTCCCTTGAGTGGGACCCTTTAATATCAGAATGGGCGGATTGCCAAGCGATAATTGTGCCGTCAGCGCCTCCCGCAAAGATACGCCAACTGGCCAGCCGCTTTTCTTCACTTTGCACCATGCGGCAACCAAGTGCCCATACAGGCGATCCCAATCGGGCCACCAACCCATATTCGATTCGATCTGCCCCATTCGAGCCTAGCGGGAGTTTCAACCGCCAAACTTGGCCGTCTTCGCAACCTGCGAACACAATATTTGACGGGCCGTTCGCATTTTTTGCTAAACACCACACCGGATTACGAGTGATCGTACTGCCCTCGGGAGAAGCTGTTGGAAGCTCAATTACTAATCGGAAGTCAGCCGGAACCTGATCGCTCCTGGGTCTGACCTCGAGGAGCAGTAGACGCGCCCTGCCCTTGTTTCCGCGAAGTCCGGCTAAAACTCGACCAGGCTCGAGTTCGAGCAGGCTGTATACTGACTCATTCGCGATACTCGGGAAATTGGGCTCTCCCTTGAGGTCCTGAAACTCGATTGACTTTTCCAGCCGATTTCGCTTCGGACACTCGTGGTCCTGCCACCAAAGCTTGAATATCCCCTTTTCGTTCCTGTCGTTCTCTACGGCTGGACGATCGGTTTCCCCATAGGTACCAGTCGTCGCGGGGGCTTCCTTAGCGGGTGCGACCAAGACGTAGAATTGATCACCACTTCCTTTGAGTCTTCCGATACAGACACTCCGACTGTGACCATACACGGGCGGCCCGGCTTTGCGTTCTTGACGCAAACTTCGGAGGCTTCCGAGTTCCACGAGGCTATAACTAGCACGCCAGTCCAGGCTGGGGCTAGACAAGACTTCGTACAGCTTAACATCTCCCCAGATCCAGCTACCGACCAGGAATCTACGCTGACCTACCCTGAGATATCGCAAATCCCAAGCTGTACGGCCAAGTTGATAGTTAGCAGAAATCTCGGCTTCCAAGTCCACACGTTCGTTAAACAGAGAAGCACCGTAGGCTAATCGGTCTAGGATTTGACTCTCCTGATGCTGCCGAAGCAGAACCGATAGAGGGTTGATGCAGCCAGTCAGTTTCGAGTAGGAGTCACCAAACACTCCCCATTTACGCACGAACAGAATGCTGCTTTCGACAGCTTGCGAGATAATCTTCAATTGCCTGAGCCGTTCGCCTGAATGCAATCCCTGGCATTCTGCATTGCTTCTTCTTCCAATTGCGCGAAGGAAGCGAATTAGGCCCATATAACCCCAAGCGCGTTTTTGTCCCAGACAACGGTGCACTGTACTTAAGAGGGCGTAAGTCCAGAGACGAATTGCCCGATCTAGCTGCCTGGATTCTGCACGGTCTTTCGCCAGTTTGTCCAGCACCGAAAAAACCAGTTCCGCAGTAGGATTACCAAGGAATTCAATCAGATCTCGCAGCTCATCATCTCGCTGGACGGCTTCAAACACCTCGGCTAGTTTGGCCTCAAGCCTCCATGAACTGGCTTCCGCCATGTCTTGTTTATCTAGAAACTTGTCGAGATCCCTCCATGTTCCTCCCAGGAGTAACCTCTTCAGATTGAGCTTTTTTCCACCCCTTTCCTTCTTGATGTCTGTGTAAGAACTGATTACCATCTCGTCATTTCGACGTGTCTGACCGACGATCAGCGCATGTCTGACTTCTTCCCCATACCTAAGGTTTTTCCAGAAAGCATAGGCGCGAAGAACCTGGGACTGATCGTGGCTAATCCCCGAGCGATGCCAAAAAATATCCCCCTTCTTCTTGTCTTTCTTACGCCTGTTCCAGAATAGGTGAGCATCCCCACCAACGGAAACCCAAAGATAATTCTTGCCTAAGATACTGGGTGTTGTGGAAGCGGTTTCATCAGGACTAGGGCTGGCGCAATACGTAACTGCCATACACATCTCTCCCACACCCGGGAGTGAAACCGGAACTATAGAGGGATGTGTGTCGTTCTCGTGCCAGTGTAGCCGGTATACACCGACATCTGTAGAGATATAGATTGCGTGACATACTCGAACTCCATCAGGCGCTTGAACAGTCAACTCGCGGGAGTCACCTTCCCGAGAATCGGCGGTCTCCTGGACAAAAGCAAAATCAGTCACGAACCCTGGTTGTTCGTACTGGCGCCAAAGGCTTTTCTCCTCGCTTGCTACAACTTTGTTCTCTCTGAGCTCAGCCCTCCAAACTCTCCCTGTCTGGGAGACAAAAATCCAGTTTTGGGGGACTGACGAGCCAACATGATCACTAAGAGCTGTGGCGACTGATCCCAGAGCGGGCACATTCCCTTCTAGGTTGTTCCTATCCCAGGCGGTTCTGAAAGCCTTCTTCACCGTATCCACGATAGCCAATTCCCCACCGTGATCCCTTTCTATAATCCATGTTCCTGCGAGCCTAAAGGACACCGCGAGCCGATTCTCGTCCATCCAGCCAAGGTAGGTGACCTTGCCAAATTTCTCGAACCCCTTGGCTTTTAAGAGGCGGGGGGGTGGAACAATCTTCCAATGTTTGCAGAGCACAGGCTCTGGATTGAGAAAGGGCTGATCCGCATCAACCAGTGGAGCATCCAGAAGCTGCTTCCGAAAACTGCGCAGGTCGAACAGATCCAACGTAGCATCATAACGGCCCACAAGAAGCCAACCATCTTCCCATTCGCAGATCGCTCTAACACCACGACCCCAGCGCGGACCATTCGGGTAGCTAGGAGACACGAGGACAAAGGCTTGATTCGGATGTTCAATTCTGGCGAAGGTGACAGTGCCGTCTTTGCAGCCGACAAACAGGAGATTGCGATCTAGTGACGACTGGATAATCCGAGGGCCGTATCCACATTTTACCCGAGTCTCGCTAACGACAAGTTGCGGGAATTCCGGGTCATTTGGCGGTATGGATTCCTTGTTGCCTTTTCGGAGATCATTCATCGAAGTTCATCCTCCAAACCCAACTCCCGCAGCGCCGCTTTGATCTCCTCCAATTGCTGCTCGGACAGTCCCTCCCTCGGCTCCGCTTCCACGGAAACCCGCTGCCGGACTTCTCCGCTGTTGACCAGCTTTGGATAGGACTTTCGAATAGAAATTGGTCCACGCAGATGTCGGAGGTGACGGCGCCTTCCAGCTTGTCCTCTCCTAGCTGCTCGAAGAGTGCCGAGCGGACGAGGGCGTTGTCCAAAGGGGCGCTGCCCGGACCGATAAGGGGATCCCTGTGCTTGCCCTGGAAGCCCTCCACGTAGGAGCGCGACACCCACAAGGCCAGCAGGCGCAGCATGCCGCGCGTCTGTTGGAAGTGGGGCAGCTCCTGCCACTTGCGTTCGAAGACGGAGAGAAGCATGGGATGGAAGGGGTAGCAGTCCTCGAAAGCCTGCCGGGCATGATCGGCGGAAAACCACTGGGGGACCTGGTTGCGGTTGTCTCCGATCCAGTCGGCGTACTCGGCGCAAGTAGCCTGGGCGTCGCGGGGCAAAAGCACTTTCCCGCTGCTGGCCAGCTCCCTGGGATTAGGAAACGTCTCTGCCCGATCTCGATACCCAATGGCCACCAGACTCTCACCTTTCAGCCTTGACTGGTCTTCAATGGTCATGGATTTTACAACATCGTGGGCCAGAAGTCTCACCAGCCGGGTGCCTTGCTCGGGAACTAGCCAGTAGCAGAAGACGATTCGCAATGGCACGTTGAGGTTGAGCACTTTCCAGAGCGAATAGGCGATGCTGTCGTCGCAGCGGCTATTGTTCTGCAGCTCGATGGTGAAAAGCCATCACGTCGATGGTGAGGAACTCCCTGCAGGCCTCGGGCATGCGGTCGAGTGGATGTCCCTTGGCCGAAATCCAGCCGCTTTGGCGGTTGGTCTCGGCAACGGCAGCGGTCAAATATGCGGTCCAGGAGCGCAGGCGTCATTGGAGGCTCGATTCGCGCAGCTCTGTGGCGAAGGAGTCGAGGCAAATAGTGTCGTAAAAGCTCTTCTTCCGGCCTTGGATGAGGTTGAAGTCCATCGAACGATTCCCCGGCCGGAGCAGATCTCACGCAAAGGTGTCAAGACATAGTGATCTAGTGAAAATCGCTTGCGATAGCTTGCGATGTAAGCCCGGGCTTGACTTCTTACAATTCCGCCTCTATTCTCAGGACACTGGAGGCTTGGTGATGAAACTGGTGATCGCACAGGTGATTTGTGTCTGCTGTGCCGTTGCAGGATTGGCCCAGAGCGAGGCCTTCCGAATTAGCCAAATGGGACCGGAAGGGAATCCTGATTTCGATGCATTCCGTCCTGCGATGGCCTACAACTCGACCCGAAATGAGTTGATTGTCGTGTGGCACGGGGAGCAGACGGTGCCTGATCTATTCGACATCTATGCGCAGCGCATTTCAGCAACCGGCCAGAAGCTGGGGGACGTGGTGCGGATCAGCGATGCGAGCGGTGAACTGGACGGCTCCTTTCCCGACATCGCGTACAACCCCGCAAACGACGAGTATCTTGTCGTCTGGCACGAAGATGGACCGGAAGACAACGAATTCGAAATCTATGGCCAGTTTCTTTCAGGAGACGGACAGAAGATAGGCGGTATCCAGCAGCTCAGCTTTGTTCTGGCTAACCAGCCGCGCTCGATATTCCCGGCAGTCGTTTACAATCCATCGGACAATGAATATTTGGTGGTCTGGGAGGCGTCTCCCAACTTCATCAATGATATCTTCGGCCAGCGAATCAGTGGAGCATCGCGCACTCGGGTCGGCGAAGCCGTCAACATTAGCCTTGGGAACACTCTCATTGAGTTTGATCCCGCCTTCAACGCTGACATCGCGTTTGATTCCCAGTCGAACCGCTATTTCGTTGTCTGGGACGGAAACGCAGGACCCTTTGGTGCGTTGCTCCCAGCTGACCTAAGCTCCATTACGCCGACCTTTCTTTGCAGGGCACCAGATCAAAGTATCCTCGAACCGTCGGTAGTGGGGTCGAACGGTCAGTTTCTTGTTGCCTGCGAGCGCTCTTCAGATAGACCTGAAAGCCTCGACTTTGAGGCGATTGACGCAATCTCCGGGCAGCACGAATTCTTCCGGCATGGCCTCTATACTGGCGGCAACCAGTCCCTACCAGCAGTCGGTGTTGATACGAAGCTAGGGACCTATTTTGCGGTATGGGAAAACACGAAGGGGGAGGACTCACTAGAGGTTCTTGGCCTTCAGATTGATAGTCAGGGTACTTTTTCGGGTGACCCGGACCTGATCAGCAATACCTTCCTACCCCTCGAGCGGACATCCGCCCAACCGGCTCTTGTTTTTCTTAACTCCGGCGAGGTGGCTGTTATCTGGACATCAGACCTTTCTGGCCCTGGTGAATTTGAGATCTACGGCAGGATTCGCGCTCCGATCCAGCAGTTGCCAGACTTCCGCCCGGAAGTGTCAGTCACTCTCAATGGTCTTGCGTCGGGCACTCTCCCAGCAGGCCAACCCGTGGAAATATCACGCGAGACGCGGCTTTTCTTGGACGACCGAGAACTGCCCGGTTCGCGGTCGCTTTCGGCGAGCCAAGGCTCTATCGATTTCGCCTCCCTGAGCGTCGGGACGCGCGCTATTGAATCTGAATTTCAACTGACAATCATTGTCTCCGAAGAGCGCATCGAAGCCGCGTCGGGTCGATTGGCATACGTTGTCACTTCACGAACCGATTCCCGAGCGGATCTGTTGTTGATTGTAGAGGAATTCAATGTCAACCCGTTCATCCGAATGTTCCTCCCTCCAGAGCACCAGCAAACTCCCGAGCAGCTGATAGGTGTTGCTGCGGCGAGCGCCAGGCTCACCTCATCCGGCTCAGGGTTTACCTTCTCGGAGGAATTTACGCTGTCGAGCGACCAGGCTGTGGA
>JANQFM010000026.1 GCA_028277865.1 Acidobacteriota bacterium | reverse complement strand
ATTCGATTTGGAGGGCGGAAAAAGGTCAGGCGCCCGAACTGGAGGCGGGCTTTCAGCTAGTTCGTGAGATGCTGGATTCGCTGCAGGCCAACAGCACTGATTTGCTGCTTTCGGCAACCGAACGCGGCCAGGAGTACTCGGTCAGCGCCCATAGCGTCAATGTGGCCATCCTGTCGATGCGGGTGGGCCAGACGCTCAAAATGGATACTGAGAAGCTGCTCCGCATGGGGGTGGCCTCGCTGCTTCACGAAGTCGGGGTCGTCAAACTGCCCTCGCGCCTGTTGCACAAAACAGGCCGAATGAGCGATCAGGAGGTTTCGGCCATGCGTGAACGGCCCCTTTACAGCGCGGAGATCCTGCGCCGCTTGGGATCCGAGCAGGCCTGGCTGTGTGAGATCGTCTCCCAGGTCTTTGAGCGTGAGGACGGCAGCGGCTTTCCCGAAGGCCTGATGGGCCATGCCATCCTGCAGGAGGCCAAGATCATCGGCATCACCGATGTCTTCGAGGCCTGCATTCACAACCGCCCATACCGCTCGGGCCTGACCGGCTACCAGCTGCTCCACGAGCTGACCACCGAGGGGACGCAGGGTTTTTCACAGCCTATCGTGAAAGCGTTGATTCAGACCTTTTCGCTCTACCCCTACAACGAGCACGTCGTCCTCAACACCGGCGAAGTGGGCCAGGTGATCGACGTCGAAGCAGGCAACCTGTCACGCCCGGTGATCCGCATCCTCTTTTCCGAAGAAGGGGAACGACTGGCCAATCCCAAGGTCATCCGCCTTTCCAAGCACCCGTCCCTTTACGTCACCAAGGCCCTCCAATCCGAAGCCATCGGCGAAGTCGGCTAAAAGGGGAAACGGAGTCCGAAGACCGGAGGCCGGAAACCGCAGACGAATGCATTAGGGTTCTTGAGGCATTATGGTTACTCCCAGCTTGGCTGTCCCGGATTCCAAGGCTCTCGGCCGGTTTTCGGTCTCCGGTTCTCTGTCCGGCTAAAGCTAAAGCGCCCAGTAAGCGAGAAATGTTGCCATGCAGAACCAGTGGAAGAGCACCGGAACCAGAACGCTTTCCGACCGCTCGCGGGCCATGGCGCAGGCAAGGCCGAAAAGAAATGCGCCCAGCAAGCCCAGGCTTCTGAGCAGCAGGCCTTCGGGAAGGAACGTCGACGGCCAGGTCTGCGAGATGGTGTCCATGCGGGGCACGAAGGGAATCAGCGTGGCCAGGGCGTAAAGGAGCGCACAACTGATGGCCGGGAGGGAGACAAACCAGCGGCCTTTGCTGCGCTGCACCCGCAGGTCTTCGGTCCACAGCCCATGCACCAGCCCTCGGAAAAGGAGTTCTGCTGCCGCAGGCAGGCCCAGGGCCAGCAGGGCGGTCTGCAGGGCATTGATCTGCAGAGTGTTGTCGCCCACCAGGCCCTGCGGGATCCAGGAGCCTCCCAGCAATGCGCCGATGAAAGCCGCCGGAAGCAACAGCAGCCAATCCCTGCCGATAGGAAATCTCAGGCCATAAATGCGCGGGTACTGTCGGGCGAAGATCAGCAGCAGCAGCAGGCAGGCGGCCAGATGAGTGCCCGCAAAAACATCGGAGCGATCCTGCCAGAACTGGGAGACCGACCAGCCAGACAGCAATGCGATGGAGGCCGTGATGACCGACACGGCGGCGGTGGAGAGCAACTGGACAACGGTCGGCTTGTTGAAGACCCTCTGCAGTGCATCGGCGATTTCGGCGGGGGTCAGCCTGGTTCCTGAAGCGCGGGGCGAACCGCCGATTTCAGCCGACCCTCCCCAGCGGTTGTCTCCTGAGCCGGAGGCGGGATCGATCAGGTTGAGCTGGGCATAAACCCGCCGCAAATCAACCGGCAGGAAGAGATTCACTTGGCGCAGGGAGTAGGTCTGTTTGTCCTTTTGCAGGACGATCATTCCCAGGCGATCTCCGTGAATGGCCGTGAGCTGCTTTTCGACTTCATAGATTCCCGTCTCTGAGCGGCACAACACAGCGATCTGCTTGCCGGTGATCTCCACACGGGCAATTTCGTCGATCACGTTAAAGCTGTCGAAGTGCAAGGGCGAATAGACCATCTGGTCGATCTTGCGCAAGGCTCTGGCGGTATACTCGGCGAAGCTGATCTCGGCCCACTTCCCTTCCTTCTTCAAGTCCCTCTCTTCTTCGAGCAATTCCGAAAGCTTGGCCGACGATTCCTGGTAGAGCTCTTCTGAAAAGCAGGCCAGCTCCTGCATTTCCAAGCCGTGGACGTCGATCACCCCTTCCAGGCGCAGCAGGGGCAGGATTTTGTGGCGGATTTCCGGATCTTCGTCGTTGATGCGCCGGTGGTTGAGCAGCACCCAGATGGCCAGCACGGTGTCCAGGTCCGGGTCGTTGGCGTAAACCGTCCAGTCGCGCTCACGCAAATGGAGCCCTTTGCGGATCAGGATGTAGGCCTGCTCACAAGTCGAGAGGGTGAAAGAGCGCACACAGCCGTCGTGGTGGTCGAGGTTGTAGACGTGCCGCTCGGTATCCAGGAAGGGCGCGTCCTGGGCGGCGCCGTCCAAAAAGATGGTGCCGGGAGGAGACTTTCGGGCATTGGCGCTGTTGACAGCCAGGCCCCGCTCCACCTGGACGACGATGTTGGGCGCCTCCAGGCAGCAGACGACCTCCTCGTCGTCCTCGGTCTCTTTGACCACATAGCGGTCGGGCAGCTCTTCCTGCTGGATCTGGGGAAGGTGAGGCTCCGTCACCGGGACGAGCATCTGCACCGTATCCATGCTGTTGGGGGTGCCTCCCTGCCCTATGTCCACCGCAAGATCTGCCGTCATCTCGGGTGCCGTCGGCTCGAGCGCCGACGACCGTCGATCCCCCGGCTGATTTCCGGCCATCAAGCAATCATATCAGCCTCGGGAAACAAAGGGCAATGACATTGAGCCCCATCGACCAAAGGCTCAACATTTTCGCCGGCTTGACTGAGAGATTGAATGCCACCCTCCTGCCAAAGGCGGCACCAACTGGGAGCGCCCGCGGGTCAGCGGCGGCTGTCCCGCCAAGCTGCTGGGCGACGGGGCCTGGAACGGCTCGCGGGTGCAAGCCTATAATTCCGATGCAGTATTGGGACAAGCCTGGTACGTAACTTCCATCCATCCCGTGCCAAGGCGTACCACACTGGATAGCGCGGACACCCATAAAACCAAAGCGGATCGGCTGGCCGAACCGGAAGTCATGGGTTTGCAGCCTGATCCGGCTCGAAACATAGCAGCAGCGATTTCGTAACCTTAAGCTGTCGAATGATCGATGGGGACAAGGGGGGAGGCCTCAAGGCGCAAGCGACCGAGAGGAGAAATAAGATGGACTCTTTGCGGCTGAC
>JANQFM010000107.1 GCA_028277865.1 Acidobacteriota bacterium | reverse complement strand
CCGTGCTGCAGATGGGCACGCGCGCCTCCGAATATGCCGGGCATCTTTTGGAAGTCGCCACAGCCTCATTGCCTGGATGCCGTTCCTTGTGGCGCCCGGTGGAGGTATCGCACGCATCGGCGCTCAAGGACCGCCTGCAGGCAATTCTGGACCGCAAGCTCAGCCGAGCGCCCCTGGGCCATGGCGCCGTTGTATTCTCCCTGCTTCTTCTCCTTCTATTGACTCCCTTGGCCGCTTTCCGTCCCTGGGCAGATCCGGACTTGTCTCTGGCAGCATCTCCTGTGACTGAAAGCGATGCCGAGACGGCAAAGAAGAAAGCTCGGCTGCGAGCTGGAACGAGTCAGCCCGAGGGAGCCTTCAGGCTCATGCAGGCCCGGTCCAAGACACCTGGCAAGAATATCTCTGGGCCCAGGTTGTTGCCGACCTCAGAGGTTTCGCCTGGTTCCAATTCGAGGCTGCGGGCAATGCCGCCCCCCGGCGTCTTGGCGCAAGCCGTCAACAAGCAGCCCTCGAGGCTTGCAAGACTCGGCAACGCTGAGTTGGAGCGATTCTTCGGCCGTCCGGTCCAACCTTCCGGACTGCCTTTGGCCGGCCCTTTCCTGCGTCCCGCCAATGCAGCGCCGACGCAGTCCGCACCCACCCCGGGCAGCAGCCAAAGCGATCCGGGCAACAACAATGCGGATAGTGGCGCATCGGATGGCATTGCGGCGCCTGGGAGGGTTCTGGACAGGCGTGAGGAAGCCCCGGACCCGGAGAGGCCCCAAGACCCGGATGAACCGGCGCCCGATCCTGCTCCGGAGCCTGAAAAGGTTTTGGTGCAGCGCAGCCTGGGAACACTGGGCGGCGGCGTCAGCCAAGGCTTGGCGATCAACAAGTCCGGGCAGGTGGCGGGATACAGTACGACTCTATCCGGTGAAATGAGGCCTTTTTTCTGGGATCCCGACACAGGAATGGTCGACTTGGGGAGCCTGGGCGGTTACGGCGGCGATTATTGCGGCTTGGATTGCTGGCAAAGAACCACGGCTGCAAGAGCCCTGGATATCAACGAAAAAGGAGAGGTGGTCGGAATCAGCACCACCCCCGAAGGCGAAGTTCACGCATTTGTCTGGAACGATGAGGACGGCATGATCGACCTCGGCACTTTGGGCGGTAATCTCAGCATGCCCTTGGACATCAACGAATCCGGGCAAGTCACGGGATACAGCAGAACCTCGACCGGCGAGTCGCACGCTTTTTTCTGGACCAGGGAAGGCGGAATGATCGACCTGAGCCAACCCGGCCAATCGGAAAGCCTGGGAGCAGCCCTCAACGATTATGGCCAAGTGGTCGGCACTGTCGATAACCACGCCTTTGTGTGGACAGCCGAGGCGGGGATGCACCGCATCACCAGCGACTTGATCTTCAGCCAGGCGGTGGACATCAACAATCAGGGCCAGATCACCGGCCAGGCTGCCTTTATCCGCGATCACCTGATCGCCTTCGTCTGGGATCCGGACAGCGGCGTCCGACCGCTGGGGGCACTCGATGAAGACTCTCAGAGCTATGCCCTCTACATCAACGAAGCCGGCCAAGTTGTGGGCAGGAACCTGCTGGTGCGCGATCAAACCCTGGGCGACATCCTGAGCAAGACATTCATCTGGTCCCACCAGGCGGGAATGGTCGATGTCGAAACCTTGGCCGGTGTGACCGCCTTCAACAATTCGGGCCAAATCGCCGGGCTGCGCGTCCCTGAACCCGATTCCGAGTCTTTGCGGGGCATCCTGTGGAGTTCGCTGGAAGGCATTGCCGATTTGGGCAACCTCGACGAGCCGTTCGACGTAAGCTGGCCCAGTGCCCTCAATGACGAGGGTGCGATTGCCGGGGTCGCCTTGCCGCAAGATGTCGGCTTTCTCGTCTCGGACGTCGAATACCACGCCGTCGTGTGGCAGTTCGTCGTCGAGCAGGAATCCACCCAAGCCCCCACCATTGAAGAGGTTGCCAGACAACGCGAAGAAGCTCAACGAAACAGGGGCCGGGCCCTGAATTGACTCCTGCACCCCTGCCGGGTGCAATCGCCTTTTGAACCGCAACCGGTGGTGTCGCTGCGCTTACCACCGGCTACCGTCTGGCTGCGCCTTCGGCGCAATTAGCGGTTTTTTTTGAGCAGAATAAACAACCAAGACACGGCCCCGTTCCCTATTCTCCGCTGAACCCGGCCAGAGCCCACATCCGTCCGCGGTCCCTATTGCGCCTCCAGGAATAAAACAAGTCTGTCCGGCAGGAAGTGCACATCTTCGAGTCCAGGATTGTCTCGACACCCGTCTCCTCCAGCTGGATCCGGTTGGCTTCCAGCAGATCGAGGCGGTTTCGCTGAAAGATTCGGCTCAGCGGATGGCCCTGCCGCTCGAATTCCCGGTAGACCTCCGGCCCCACCTCGTAGCAGCAGGATCGGATGCAGGGCCCCATTGCCGCCACCAGCCTCTTTGGATTGGCTTGGCTGGATGCCAACAAGCGGTTGACGCCCTTTCGCACCGCGGCGGCGGCTGTCCCCCTCCAGCCGGCATGGACCAGGCAGAAGCAGCGGCTCTCAGGATCCACCACCAAGACCGGCAGGCAGTCAGCCGTCTTGACTACCGCGAAGCATCCGGGCTCAGTGACCAGCAGCCCGTCGCCTTCCGGCCGTTGCTGCGCTTCGGAAAGCGTCAAGATGCGGGCTGAATGCACTTGGCGCAGTTGGAAGGCAACTTCGGATCCCAGGCCCAGCCCTTCCAGCAAGTGCGGCTTGCTGGCCGCCCAGCGGGCATCCTCGTCATTGCCGATGCTTTGGTCCGTTTCTCGGCTGCTGAATGCATGGATCAGCCCCGCAATATCCTCCAACTCCGAAAAAACGTGAAAAGGGACAGAGCGATCCGAAATCCGGTAAAACATCTGGCGGGAGGGTAGCATAGGCGAATGATCATCGGGATCGGAGTCGACATACCGCCGCCAGACCTGTGGCCAATTCAAATCGGTGGGCGGCTGTTTTTGCCGTAGCCGGTCATTTCGACAAAGCCGCGGCCCAACGGGCTTCCTTGGGCATCCGTCACCTGGACGGGGCCTTCCCAGTAATCGAGATTGGGCAGCAGGCGTGAGCGGTTTTCTTGGTCGTCCAAGAGGGCGACGACCTGCAGACGCAGGTTGTGAGAAGGGATCCGAAGGGTCCATTGGACAGGGTAGCGACCTCCGCTGGCGGGGCTATCCCAGTGGCGTTGGGGCTGGACGGTCCAATCGGTCAGGTCGATGAAGGCGGTCTCGCCCTGGGCAGAGACGATTGTGCCGCGTCCGAAGTCGGCAGCGCCGGAGCGGTCGCGCAGCTGGTAAAGCATGATTTCGCGTCCGTCCTCCAACTGAAGGCTGAACCAGTCCCAGCCCACCTGATTTTCGGCCAGTACGCTGGACGAGAACTCGTGGTCCATCCAGCTTTGGCCCTCCACTGCATAAAACTGGCCGTCCCAACTCAGGGTGCCGCGCGTGTCCAGGCGAGTAAAGCTGTAGTAAAAGCTGGAGGAATCGGCGCCCCTGCCTTTTTGGCTGTAGCCGTCCGGTCCCTGGAAGATGAGGGGCTTGCGGGGCGTGGTGGCAAGATCGAAGGCCAGTCCTTGACGGTCATCCCGGGCATTGAAATCAAAAGCCTCCCCGTTCCAGTGGAGTTCCCAAATACCGTCTGTTCCGGTTGGTGCCCGGCTCCAAGCGATGCGAGGGCCGGACGTGCTGTCGAAGCCTCCCAGCATGGGGACGGTTCGATAGAGCAGTTCGCTGAAGCGGTGCTCTCCGCTTTCCAGGTCGGTGACCGCCGCGTGGCCCATGATCAAGGAACGGGTGGACCAGTCGGAATCGAACGGGGGCGCCTGGCTGAGCAGTCCGACACGGTAAAAGGTGAACTGGTAGCCGAAGCGGGGACGTTCCTGACCGTTCGCCCGTAGGTGCCCCGTGAAGTACCACCATTCGATCCGGTAATCGGGATGAACCCAGTGATCCTGCGGAAAGCTCCACGAATAACCCTGTTGCGCCTGTCGCCACTGCTCGGTGCCGAGTAGGCCGACTGTCAACAGAAGGAATACCGAGATTTCGCGCCAAGACGCGAAGACGCGAAGTCCCGAACCTCTTTTCTTTGCGTCTTGGCGCCTTGGCGCGAAACTCCTACATCTCATCGCGGTTCAGCTCCGTGGCTGGTGTTCGGCTGGCTCGCAGGGCCGGGTAAATCGCAGCCAGGACGGCTGCCAGCAGAATCCCAGCCGTCTCCTGGGCCAAGGTGCTCCAGGGCCAGTAGACCTGCACCGTCCATCCGAAGTAGGCCCGGTTGATGACGAAAATGAGCAGCGCGGCCAAAGCCAGGCCCCCCAGCCAGCCCAATGCCAGCCCCAGTACGGCCATGCCCAGCCCCTTGCCCAGGTAGATCCCCAGGATCTGGCGCCGTGCAGCGCCCAGGGCGCGGTAAAGGGCCAGTTCGGAGATGCGTTCGCGGGCCAGGATGAGCAGGGTGAGGGTGATGGCGCAGGCGGCGATGAGCAGGCTCATGCCCTGCAGGAGGCGCACCACGGCAAAGGTTTGGTCGAAAATCTGCAAGGCGGCCTGACGCAGGTTGCGGTTGCTGCGAAAAAAGAGGGGCGTTGCAGCGAACTCTTCCTGCAGCTGCTCGACGACCTGTTCGGCCTCCAAGCCCGGGCGCAGATAAAGAGCCAGGTTGCTGGGTGGCCCGGGTCCGAACAGATCGGCGTAAGTGGACCAGTCCACCAACGCAGCCCCCCGTTCCGAACCGTAGTCGTAATAGACAGCAGCGATGGGCAGTTCAACCTGCCCAGTGGGGACGGTCACTTCCAATTGATCGCCGAGACCCAGTCCGCTGCGCCGGGCCAACGGCTCGGAAATCAGCGCTGCTCCCTGTCGCGCAGCCTGCAAAGCCTCTTTTGGGTCGCCTGCCAACAGTTTGAAGCGCTCTTCTTTGCCGGACAGGTGCAGGTCGACTCCGGCGATTGAAATGCGGTTGCTGCCGCTCACCGTCTGACGGCTGCGCAGCCGGTCGACTGCTTTGACGGTTGGATGGCTTCTGAGCGATTCCACCAGATCGGGGCTGATGGAGGCCTCGGAACGGCGTCCACGCCAGGAAGGGGTGGTGATGTATATGTCGGCCTGGATGGTGGCTTCCATCCAGACTTCGACCGTTTTGCGGAAACTGCCGATCATCAGGGTGATCCCCACCAACATGCTGACAGCCACCGAAAGGGCCGCCACTGCGCTGGCGGTCTTTTGCAGGTCCAGGCCCAGGGCACGCAGGCTGTAGCCCCATCCGAATCCGCGCAGCGGCAGACGACCGCAGCTCAGCCGCACAAGCATGGGCGAAAGCAGAGGCAAGGCGGCAAGCAAGGCCACACCCAAAACGAATCCGGACGGTTGCCAGCCCCGGCCCAGCCATACATACCAGCCGCCGGCGCCGGCCAGGATCAGGACTGCCAGAGCCGCCATCCCCAGGGCAGAATGGGCGATCCGTTCGTGCAAGGTGTAAGCGACCAGCAAGTCTTTGGGGTCCTGACGGCTCATGTCGAGGGCCGGAAGCCAGGCACCCAGCACCGCCCCGCCCAGCCCGATCGAGGCTGCCAGAGCCAACAGCCAGGGCGGAAACTGAAGCGATTCAATCTCGCTGAGCAGGTAGATGTTGGTCACTGTAGAGCTGACCACCTCCAAGTTCGAAGAAGCCACCCAGTAGCCCACGGGCAGGCCCAGTGCGACACCCAAGACGCCCAGCCAGGCCGCTTCGGCAAGAATGACCGTCAGCAACTGCCTCCGCGTGGCGCCCAGCGAACGCAGCAACCCGAACTCCTGTCGGCGCCGCACCAGGGAAGCCTGGGTACTGGAGTAGATCAAAAACAGTCCCACGAAGAGGCTGATCAGGCTCAAAGCCGTCAAATTGAGTCGAAAGGCCCCAAGAAGGTCGCGCGCCTGATCCTCACGCTCCTTGCCGCTCAGCACCTCCACCGCCGGCCCCAGCGCATCTTCCAGCCTTTGCGCCACCTCTTTTCCGGCCTCTTCCCTCGGTTCTCCCCCCTCTGCGCCTCTGCGCCCCTGCGTGAAAACCCGGACGTCCACCTGATGCACCCGTCCCCGCCTCCCCAGCAATCCCTGCGCTTGGGCGATATCCATCACCGCCAGCTTGCTGCTCGACTGAGGGCTGAAGCGCTCGAAATCCACCATCGCGCCCACCTCCAACTCGGCTTGGCGCGTCCCCTGCGAGACTTGGAAAGTCGATCCCTTCTCCCAACCCATCCGCTCGGCCAGCCGTTTGGAAACAGCAATCCAGCCGGGCTTCGAAAGCGCATCGGAAAGATCGTAGGCGTCCTCTTGGCCTGGAGCTGATTCTGCGGACCAGGGCCGGAGCTGCGGTGCAGATAAATCCAGTCCGTAGACCTCCAGATAAAAGGGTGGATCGGCGCTCACCTGGGCGTCCAGCCGGTAGACGGGCCAGGCCGACTCGACTCCCGGATCGGCCAGAACGGTCGGCAAAACCGTCTCGGGGAGCGGCCCGCTCTTTCCCAGAACGCTCAGGTCGGCATTGCTGCTGATGGCCTGGATGCTGCCTCTAAAGGCACCCACTGCGGAACGGTTGATGATCTGAATGCCCATCACCGAAGCCACCCCCAATGCAACTCCAAAAACAGTGAGCAGGTAGAGGATGGGCCCCTGTCGGAAATGAGCCCATGCAGTGTGGATCAGGTAACGGATCACAACTTTGCGCCTTTGGCGTCTTGGCGCGGACTCCCAGCATCCAAGATGCCGCTGTGGATGGTGTAGGACTCGTCGGCCAGATCGGCCAGAGTCCGGCTGTGGGTGACGTAGATCAGGCTGCTGCCTTCCTCTTCGACCAGCTGCAGCATGAGTTGCATGACCGATTGGCTGGTGTCGTCGTCCAGGTTGCCGGTGGGCTCATCGGCCAGGATCAATCGCGGACTGCGCAGCAAAGCCCGGCAGATGGCCACCCGCTGCATCTCGCCTCCGCTGAGCTTTTGGATGTTGTCCCGACTGCGGTCGTCCAGTCCGACGCGCTGCAGCAAGTTTTCGGCCCGCTGCTTGAATTGCTGCGGATCCCCTCCGGCGATCAGCTCAGGCAGCACCACGTTTTCCTGCACCGAAAGATGGGAAAGCAGGTGGAAGAACTGAAAGACCATCCCGATCGTGTTGCGGCGCAACAATGTTCGGGCACGGTCGCTGAGCCCCGCCAAGTCTTGTCCGTCCACCGAGACTCGGCCCCGCGTGGCAGTATCGATTCCGGCAGCCAGGTTGAGAAGGGTTGTCTTGCCGCTGCCGCTGCGCCCCACGACGGAGACGGTTCGCCCCGGCATCACCTCCAGCCAGACACCTTTGAGGACCGTCCGCCAGCCCTCCCCCGAACTGTAGATCTTCGAAACGTCTTCAAAGGCCACCACCGGCGTTCCATCCTCAGCCCCCAGCCTCCCGCCTCCATCCCGCTTACCCATAGACAAACCTCGCCTCGCGATGAGTGATGGCGTGCAGGTCGGCGGTTTCCTGAGGGGTGCGGGCGTAGCCGCCGGAAAGGAGCAGCACGATGGGGACTCCCCGCTTCCAGGTGGCTTCCAGGACCATCCGGTCGCGTTCGTGCAGCCCCTGGCGGGTCAGGCAAAGGCGTCCGAAGCGGTCGCCTCGGCGGGGGTCGACTCCGGCCAGGTAAAAGACGATCTGAGGGCGGGAAGCGTCGAAGGCTTGAGGCAGGGCTTCGGTCAGCCGTTGCACGTAATGAGCGTCGTCCGCCCCGTCTGGCAGACCCAAATCGAAGGAGGAGGTGGACTTGTGGAAGGGATAGTTCTTGGCCCCATGCATCGAAAAGGTGTAGACCTGGGGATCCTGGGCGAAGATCTCGGCTGTCCCGTTGCCCTGATGCACGTCCAAGTCGATCACCAGCACGCGCTGAAAAAGGCTCCGTGCGCACAGGCTGCGGATGGTCACTGCTACGTCGTTGAGCACGCAAAACCCCTCGCCCCGGTCGGCAAAGGAGTGGTGAGTGCCTCCGGCAAGATTGGCGCCGATGCCGTCCTGCAGGGCGAACAGCGCCGCATTGATCGTTCCCTGGACTGCAAAGCGCGAACGCCGCACCAGCGCTTCGGACCAGGGCAGTCCCAGGCGGCGCAACTCCCGCTGATCGAGCTTGCCCATGCGCAGCTTGTCCAGGTAGTCCCAGGTGTGAACGCGTGCCAGGTCTTCCCACTCCGCTTGTTGGGGCGGCCTCACATCGTCCTGCTGAATGACCCCTTTGCCGAGCAGGATGCCGTGCAGCGCGGTGAACTTGCTGATGGGAAAAGGATGCCCTTGCGGCAAGCGAACCGAGTATCCGTCGCAGTAACTGACACGCACAGCGGCGATTTTAGCACCTTGAACATAGCACTCGAAGGAGGCCTATAGATCGCAACCCGTCGCAATGATCAGCGCCCGGCAAACGGCATCCATTTTCGAGGGGTCCAGGCTTCCGACATAGCGATGCAAGAGCCGCTTGTTGACAGTTTGTACATGATCAAGATTGACCACCGAGTCCTGCTTCAGACCTTCCTCGATTCCGATCATGACTTCGCTTGGGGCACCCCGAACGGCGGTCGTCACTGGCGCCACCACAACAGTCCGCAACAGGTCGATAGCATCGGGACGCGACAGGACTACAACTGGGCGACGCTTGTCCGGTCGCTTGAACTCGAACATCCAGATCTCACCTCGATTTATTCAGGTGGCCATTCTCCTTCATTCTCCCAGCCCTCGAACTCTTCACCCAGTCCTGGGTTTTCGCTGTAGGCTTTGCGGTACTGTTCAGAAATCGCTTGGCGGCGACGGCGTTCAAGATACTCGGCAATAACGAGTCGTAAAATGGCAGATCTCCCCTTCCGCCTGACTTCGGAGTCGGAATCTAGCTGATGAAGGAGTTCTTCGTCCAACATGACCTGCACAGCTTTCATGTGTGTATTTTACCCACATGCAGAGCGTGTAGGGAGCAGCCGCAGCAGGACTCTACGCTGCAGCTATGCTCCACAGGGTGCGGCATCCCCAGACCTCATCTGGAACAGGTGCAGGATCTGAGCAGGCTCTAATCGAGCTCGAAGTATTGATGGAACGTTTATGAAAGTATCGATTTCAATCCCAGATCCACTTTTTCGGAGAATCGAAACCTTTCTCAAGAACGCTCGAATCTCGCGCAGTGAATTCTTTCAGTGCGCTGCCAAGTCTTATCTGGACGAGGTGTATGCGAAGGCGATTGCGAAGAATCTGAATGAGATCCATAGTGGAGATGAGGATCCTGATGACACTGCATTCCGGCGTGCGGCCCTCATTCACGCTCGTGATCGTGTCCTAGAAGAATGGTGATTTTGCACTGACCACCCTTCCAACTCCTCGACGAACTTGCTCAAGAAGGTATTGGCCTGATAGCCGTCCAAGGCACGATGATCGATGGTGAGCGTGATGTAGGCCATCGGACGGATGACAATCGCGTCGGCGCCGCGCAGCTCTTCAACCACCACCCGTTTTTGCAGCTTCCCGATCCCCAGGATGGCCGATTGGGGCTGGTGGATGATGGGGGTGGCGATCAGGCTTCCGCTGACGCCGTGGTTGGTGATGGTGAAGGTGCCTTCCTGCAGATCTTCGTTCTGCAGTTTCCCGCTGCGGGCCTTCTCGGTGAGTTGCTGGATTTGGGAAGCGGTTTCAAAAAGGCTGAGTCCTTGAGCGCGGCGCACAACGGGAACCACCAAGCCTCCCTGAACTGCTGCCGCCACTTCGATGTTGAAGTCGGGCAGCAGTTCCAGGTAGTCGTCGTGCCATCGGCTGTTCACCTCGGGGACAGCCTGCAAAGCCCGAACAGCCGCCGAGACGAAGTAGGCGGTCAATGTCAGCCGGACTCCCTCTTGCTCGAACTCCCGACGGTGCGCCTGACGGTGAGCCAGCACGGCGCTCAAGTCGGCTTCGAAAAAGGCCGTGACATGAGGGGCGGTGTGAAGCAGGCTTTCCACCATGTGAGCCGCAATGCTGCGCCGCATGGGAGTATGTGCAACACGCCGGGTTTCCCCGGGTGGCGGAGCAGGCTGGGGAACTGGACTAGCGGCAGGGGCTTGGCGGCTTCCGAGATAGGCTTCAGCGTCCTGAAAGGTGATGCGCCCGCCTCGGCCGGAGCCGGTGATTCGTGAGGGATCCAGCCCATGCTGCTGGATAAGCCTGCGCACGGCCGGGCTCAGACGGTGCTTCATGACAGCACCCGCTTGAAGCGGCGACTGCACCGGCGCCTCGGCAGATGGTTTGCGGACGGGCGATGCAGCCGCCCCGGTCGACGGCTTCTCGGCGGCCTCGGCTTCAATCCAACCCAACAGATCTCCCGGCCCAACCGGATCGCCTGCCTGCTTGAGGATCTCGGACAGCCTGCCGCTTGCCGGCGCCGATACCTCCAGGTTGACTTTGTCGGTGCTGATCTCCAGCAGGGGCTCATGCTCCTCGACGCGCTCGCCCAGCTGCTTGAGCCATTCGCCCACCATCGACTCGGTGCCTTCCTGGCTCGACTCCGGTGCCCGGACCTCAATTCTCTTCGACATATCTCTTTCCGGCCTCTGTGTCCTCAATGTCTCGGTGGCTCACTCTAAAACTCCACCAACTCCCGAATCTTCCCCGCGATCTGGTCTACGTTGGGCAGGATGGCCTCCATGAGCGGGACGTTGTGGGGGATGGGCAAGTCGGGGACGGCAATCCGTTCAATGGGAGCGTCCAGGCTGAAGAACGCCTCCTTGACCAGCACCGCGGCGATCTCGGCGCCGAATCCGGCAGTCAGGTTGTCCTCGTGGACGATCAGGCAGCGTTTGGTCCGCTGCACCGATTCCAGTACGGCCTGCTTGTCCCAGGGAGCGACGGTGCGCAAGTCGATCAGGTCCAGCGAGGCGCCGCTTTGCTGGGCTGCTTTCTGGCAGCGTTCCACCATGGCGCCCCAGCTGACGACGGTCAGTTCGTCTCCTTCCAAAACCCTGCGGGCCATTCCCAGGGGCAGGACGAAGCTGTCCCCGGGATAGGGGCGCCGAGCCCAGGCGGTGTCCAGCAAATGACGGTGCTCAAAAAAGATGGTGGGGTTGTTGCTGCGCATGGCGGCGCGCAGCAGGCCCACGGCGTCCTCGGCATTGCAAGGGACGCAGACCTGCCAGCCGATTCCGTGCACCCACAGCACTTCACCTGACACGCTGTGCCAGGGATCGCCGCATTTGAAGTAACCTCCCGGCAGGCGCACCACGATGGGCGCCGCGAAGCGGTTGGCGGTACGCCAGCGGATGGTGCCGCAATTGTTGAGTTGCTCGGTGGCCGGATCGGCATACTTGCGGAACTGGATCTCGGCCACCGGCATCAGCCCTGCCAAGGCCATCCCCACAGCCCGCCCGATGATCCCCTCTTCCGAAAGGCTGGTGTCGAAGACCCGCTCTTCCCCGAATTCCTCCTGCAGCCCCATGGTGACGGCGTGGACCCCTCCCTTGGGCCCCACGTCCTCTCCGAAGACCACAAGCTTGGGGTTGGATTCCAATTCTGTCTCCAGGGTGCGCCGGATGGCGGTCACCATGTTGATGCGGGGCGGCTGCGGATCGGGCTGGTCGGTGGACTCAGGAAAGGTGTGCCCCTCGGCAGCCAATCCGCCCCGGATCTGCAGGTCGGGCGAACCATCGGGACGGGATTCGACGAAGACGTGGCGTTGCACGTGGCCCGGATCCGGCGCCGAACGTGCCAGCGCACGGCTGAGAGCCTCTTCCACCTCCTGGTGGACCTGCTTTTGAAATCGGCTCCAGGCCGTGCGTGAAAAGAGATCCGGGACCAGGTGGCGGACCAGCCTCTCCAGGGGATCGCGGCGTCTTTCCTGCTCGATTTCTTCGGGGCTCTTGTAGGTCTGGGTGTCCTGGCCGGAGTGGCCGCTCAAGCGGGGGACGATCACCCGCAGCAAGGCCGGCCCCTTGCCCGAGCGGACGTGGCTCACAGCCCCAACCAAAGCATCGGGAAGCCTGGCCGGATCCGTCCCGTCCACCTGCCAAATGCGCAGCCTTTGAAAGGAAGCCAGATTGTCGGCAATGTTGCCGCCGGGAGTCTGCTTTTCGGCCGGCACGGAGATGGCGTAGCCGTTGTCCTCGATAAAGAAAAGAAGGGGCAACTCCAGGGTGGTGGCCATGGTCAGGCAGGACCAGAATCCATTGGTGGCCACCGAACCTTCCCCGCCCAGCGCAACCGCCATGGCCCCCTGATAGTCCGACTCGCCCAGAACGTCCCGGCGATACTGAATGGACTGCGCCCATCCGGCCGCCGGAGTGTACTGCGACCCCACATCGCCGGCCATTGGCAGCACCACCGGACCCTGCTTGGTGGGCAGGTTGCAGACCACCCCGATGTCCCGACCGTCGCTGAAGCCTCCCGAACGGGCCATGGGGGCGGCGAAAGCGTCCTCTAGGCTCAGCCCCAAGGTCAGGACCAGCGGGCGGGAGCGGTAGTAGGCGCCGGCAGCGTCGTGGCGGTGATTGAGCAGCGTCCCCAGCAGGATCTGACCCAACTCGTGGCCCCGTGCCGAGAATTGGTAGAGCACCTTCTTTTCGGGGACTAGACGGGTCTCCTCGATTTCGTCAATACGGCGGGAGATCAGCATCAATCGGGCGACGCGTTTCCAGTCCAGATCGGCGTGGGGCATGGGCTTCCGAGTCTATGCCATTTCGAGGTCGCTTGTCTTCCGATAGAGGGGAGAAGAGAGTTCGCAGTTCGCGGTTCGCAGTTCGCAGTCTGAAACCCGGAACCAGGAACCAGGAATCCGACTCCTGACTCCCGACTCCCGCACCCGGATGCGATGATGTCGAAAGTGCCAACGTCCTGACGGAAGGCAATACTCAGGCTGCACAAGCTGAGGCCATCTGCTGGTACAGCTTGCGGTAGCGCCGGCGGGCTCGGTGCAGCACCCGGTTGAAATGCAGGCTGGAGAGCTGCAGGTCCAGTCGAATCTGCTCCTTGTCCTCCCCTTCGATGTAGTAGCGGAAAAGGATCTGGCGGTCCCGTTCAAGCCGCAGCTTGGAGAGCACTTGGCGGACAATGCGGGCCTTTTCGCGCTGCAGCAACTCGGATAGCTGGCCGGGGCGCCCATCCGGAATCAAGGATACCCATTCGTCGCCGGTCTCGGCTTGGGCCTTTTGCTCTTTGCGGGCTCTTTCGATGGCCAGGTTGCGCGCCAGTCCGAACATGAACCCGGACAGCCTCTCCGGCTGCTGAATTGTGCCTTGGCGCAGCCGACGCAAAGCAATGACGAAGGCATCCTGCAATAGGTCTTCTGCATCACTGCCTCCGCCTGTCCGTCTGCGCAAGGCATTGAGCAATCCGGCCCTGTATCGAAGCACGAACTCTTCTTCCGCCCGGGGATCCCGGCGGGCGATTCGGTCCGCCAACTGACGGCTCGTGGAACTTTTCACAGCCGCATTGCCCGTGAATGCCGCCTTGCTTGCCCTTTCCATCGAAAACTGCATAGCGCCTCCTCTCCTTGCTAGCTTCTGATGGAGAGCCTTCCCGCAAGAGCCATGCCATAAGGGGGGCCGCCGTGAGCCATGAGGCTGAAATCGGCCCCCAAGCCGGGTTTGCGCCAGTCTTGAAAGGGGAGTGTATGCCCTCGGAACGAGCCTGGACATGTCCAAACCCGACTATGGGCACACTTTGGACATGTCCATGAAGTGGGAAAAGGCCAAGCGAGGCTTCGCCTTGCTAGGCCGCTAGGGTTTCAGGGTTCTTCACGATTGAGTCAAATTTGGCTGCGAGGGGTCCGGCGGCGGTCAGGGGTTCCGGGTTCCGGGCTCCAGGTC
>JANQFM010000106.1 GCA_028277865.1 Acidobacteriota bacterium | reverse complement strand
CTCCGAAGTGGCGTTGCCAGGTCCAGTAGCTGACGAGGATGACCGGATCGGCTGAGGGCTGGAAATCTTCGGGCAGGAAGAGGCGTCCCGCCAGCGGCTGGACCCCAAGTATGGGGAAGTAATCCTCTGTGACCCTGGCGCCGGCGAATAATACCGGATCTTTGCTCGGCCTGAGCCTGATGTCGGCCAGGGAATAAAGAGCCATTTGGTCGAAGGCCCGGCTCTGCTCCTTCCACTGCCGATAATTGAAGCCCGAGACGCGGACCTTGGAACCCAGCCCGTTCGAATCCGATTCCCACAAAGCCATCAGGCGGTCAGGTTCGGCAAAAGGCAGGGAACGGATCAAAACGGCATCCACCAGGCTCCAGACCGTGGTGTTGGCACCCATGGCCAAGGCCAGGGTCAGGACGGCCACCAGGGCATAAGCCGGATTGCGGGCCAGGGATCGAAGCGAATAACGCAGGTCGTGCCGCAGTGTATCCATGAATCCTCCCGGGGGCGATTGATTTCGGCGACGGGGCGCTTTGCGATGCGGATCCTTGCGCTCAGGGCTGCGCGATTGCCAGTGCTCGGCGGGCAGCCTGCGCAAGGTGTCCAAGAGCAGGGGAATCAAGGCTGTCAAAAGCCCCCAATTGCCGCCCTGACGCCATCTGCTCTCCAGCAGGTCAGCGGCGGCCAGCAGGTACTCCTGGCCCCATTCCCGCCGGAAATCGTGTGGGAACATACGGTTCAGGCTGCGGCAAAGCCGCATCGAAAGTCCAAGCAGTCGAGGCTGGGGCTGAAAACTCATGACGGCTCGGCTCTCCGGCTCTGCTGGCGGACTCGCACCAAGTCCGCCAATGATTGCAGGCGGCGGGCCTCAGCAGCCAAGGCCCGGTCGCCCAATTCGGTGAGGCGGTAATAGCGTCGGCGCGGGTCGTCCCCGGCTGTGGGACGTTCCTCGCCCTTCTCGATCAATCCAACCTCAATGAGCTGCCGAATCGAGCCGTAGAGGGTGGCCGGCCAGAGGCGCAGCTTGCCTTTCGTCCTTTCCGCGACTTCCTGCATGATGGCGTAGCCGTGCCGCTCCTGTCCGGCCAAGGCCAGCAGGATGTGGAACCAATTGGGTTTGAGGGGAAGGAAACTCTCCGGGGCCTTTCCGTTTTGCATGCAGTGAACCTCCATCAGTCATGGACGGTATATATATCATTCGATATATAGATTACACGATAGTTGGAGGTGCTGCAATGGCATTCCGGCGGATCGCCGACTCTCAGCCCTCAAATGAGCGCATGCCGAGAGGATCCGTTCACGCAAGGCCGCAAAGAACGCAAAGACACCATTTCAAGTGCATTCAAGTCTCGTATCAGTTGTAAGCATTCGGTTCACCCGTGGGAGGAATCGAGTAGCTTCTCTGGGCCGCCGCCGGGCTCGCCCCGGCGGAGCCCACGACTGGAAAGCTAGAATCGGTGGAGCCAAAGAATAGCGCATCCCCTCCCCTCCCTCGGGGCGGCATGCCCCGAGGGAGGGGAGGGGATGCGCAGAGACTGCGATGAGGTTGCTGGCTCGCGGCTAGCCATTCAGTCATTCGCTCCGCCGGGGCGGGCCCGACGGTGGCGTTTTGCCA
>JANQFM010001038.1 GCA_028277865.1 Acidobacteriota bacterium | reverse complement strand
CCGAAAGCCTTCAGCCTTTCGGGCTGTTAGCCCAGTCCTTCAGGGCTGGGGACTGAGTGCACAAGGCAGTTGCAAGCCCGTTTTTCAACGGGCTTTCCTCTGGGCTTGAGCCTCGGCTCCGGCACACTCGGGAAACGGCCAAGGGGCTAAAGGCGGCTGCTGGAAGCCCGTTCGATCAAACGGGCTCTTCCATCTTGGATGGGACCGATTACCAGCCCTGAAAAGGACTGGCCTAGCAACCCTCCAGGCATGTTTGCCTTCCGGGAAAGCCCGCTGAAGCAGACTGCAGAACCTGGATAGAAGCTCATGTCAACGCCACTGGGGACGGGTCCGGTAGGTGGCCGGACGGCTTAGCCGAATGCTTACCAGCTAAACGGTCTTTGCGGCTTTGCGTGAAACTTCGGAATGCGTTCGGCATGTGCTTATGGCCCTCGCACTTGCGTCCATGTGCTTGCAGGTGAAACCCCTCTATAATCTTGCCCATGACCGAGGTGCTGCAGGCCAAGCTGGCCAACCTCCCCCCCCGGCCGGGCGTCTACCTGCTCAAGGGAGGCCGGGGCAAGGTGATCTACATCGGCAAGGCCAAGAGCTTGAAAAGCCGCGTGCGGTCTTACTTTCAGTCCAGCCGGATCATCGATCACAAGACCGAAGTGCTCAAGGAGCACATCCGCGACCTGGAATACGTCCTCACCGACTCCGACCTGGAAGCTCTTATCCTGGAAAGCCAGCTGGTCAAGGAGCACCAACCTCAGTTCAACGTCAAGCTGAAAGACGACAAGGCCTTTTTGCACATCAAGGTGACCGTCCAGGAGGATTTTCCCCGCGTTCTGCTCACCCGCCGCATCCACCAGGACGGCGCACGCTACTTCGGACCCTATTTGCCCGCCTCGCTGGCCCGCAACACCATCAAGATCATCAACCGCCACTTCATGCTGCGCACCTGCGACATCGACATCGACGGCTCGTTGGAACGGCCCTGCCTGGAGTACCACATCAAGCGCTGCCTGGGGCCCTGCGTGGCCGGGCTTTGCACTCTGGACGAGTACCAGCAGGCGGCACGCGACGTGATCCTTTTTTTGGAGGGCAAGACCGACGAACTGGCCGACACCCTCAGTGAGCGTATGATGCAGGCCGCTGAAAAGCAGCATTTCGAAGCTGCCGCCTTTTACCGCGACCGCATCCGCATGATCCAGGATCTGGGGCAAAAGCAGAAGATGGTCATGAGCGGCATCGATGACGTCGACGTTTTTGCCTACCACCGCCGGGGGCCGCGCCTGGCCCTGCAGCTTTTCACGCTCAGGGGCGGCAAGATCATCGGAAAGCGCGAGTTTTACTGGGAGGATCTGGAGTTCTTCGACCCCCGCCGATTCCTGCGCGATGCCCTGCAGCAGTACTACCTGAGCGCCGGGTTCGTGCCCCGCGAGATCTACCTGCCCATCGAGATCGAAGACCAGGATCTGATGCTGCAATGGCTGTGCCGCAAGCGCCGCGAAAAAAGGCTGCGCAGCCGGGCGCGCATCCAGACGCCCCGCCGGGGAGAAAAGCACAACCTGCTGCTGCTGGTGGAGCGCAACGCCAAGATCGCTTTCGACTCGCGCTTTCGCATCCTCAAGTCGCAGAAGGGCAAGCTGCTGGAGGGCCTGCAGAAGGAGTTGGGATTGCCTCAGCCTCCCGAGCGCATCGAGGCCTTCGACATCTCGACCATCCAGGGCGCCGAAAACGTGGCTTCGATGGTGGTCTGCAAAGACGGGCTGATGGATCGCAACCAGTACCGCAAGTACAAGATCCGAACCGTGCAGGGCAGCGACGACTTCGCTTCCATGCGCGAGGTGGTGCGGCGCCGCTACCGCCGGCTGCTGCATGAGGAAAGCGAGCTGCCCGGGCTGGTCTTGATCGACGGCGGCAAGGGACAGCTGCATGCCGCTTATCAGGCCTTGTCCGAACTGGGCCTGGACGACCTGCCGCTGGCTTCCATCGCCAAGCGCGAGGAGCACCTCTTTGTGCAGGGCCAGGCGGATCCGGTGATCTTAAGCCACACTTCCCCGGTTTTGCACTTGGTGCAGGAGATCCGCGACGAGGCCCACCGCTTCGCCGTCACCTTCCACCGCAAGCGCCGCGCTGTACGGGACTTCACCTCCGACTTGGACGGTGTTCCCGGAGTGGGGGCCAAGCGGCGCCGACGGCTGCTGCAGAACTTCGGCAGCCTGGCCCGCATCCGTCAGGCCAGCGAAGAGGAACTGGTCCCCTTCGTGGGACGCAAGGTGGCCAAGGCGATCCGAGAGCGGATCGGGGAGTGAGAGGCCGGCAGGGAAGCCTGTTGGGTGAAGCGGGCCTTCGCGAAGTTTGGCGAGATTTTCAAGCGCCCCTTTCGCGGGTTTCCCCTCCCGATAAGCCTTAGCTCAGTGCGAGGGCAACCCGCAGGGCACCGTCGACCGCACTGAGGCGAGTGGGAGAAAGGCTGCCGATGTAATCGGTCAGCGACGACTTGGGCAGGCTGACCAGAGCATCGCAATGAATGCTGCACTGGTGCTTGAGCCCCTCTTGGATTCCGATGTCTACCTGGGTGGCCAATCCATCTCGGCGGGAGTAGACGGGCGCGCAGATTGCCGTGGAAAAACGGGAGTCGAGCAAAGTCTGACGGCTGACGACCACGAAAACACGGCTCCGCTTGGGATCTGGACGGCCGGGGCGGCGCACCCGGTACAACTCTCCCCGCTTCATGGAACCACCTGATAGGCGAGAACGTCTTTCACTTCCTGGTTCAATTCCTCGGCGGAGCGGTCAAGGATCTCCAGATCCCTGGCTTCACGCTCCTCGATCATCCGGCGCTTGACATACTCCAGCACCGCCAGCTCGATCAGCCGCGACCGGTTCAGCCCCGGCGCGGCGAATTGATCCAGCAGTTGAAGCGTCTGCGGTGAAAGGGTGACAGAAGTCTTGACTTTCATACCACGAAGATACTCCGACGCGGGTCAATCAGTCAAGGAAGCCTCCGAAGGGAATGAATCGCAGAGAGCGCAGAGGCCAGGCGCTGCCAGGTTGTGCTAAGATGGTGCCATCATGATGTCACGCACTCAGGTCACCCTGGATTCGGAGACCCAGAAGCGCGCCCGCCAAAGGGCGGCTCAGCTAGGGATTTCGTTTGCGGAGTACATTCGTCAGCTAGTGGGCCGCGATCTTGGCCAACGCGAGCAGAGGGTGGATCCTTCAGTTGTCTTCAACCTCGGGAGTTCCGGCGGTTCCAACATCGCTCTCCAAAAAGATGCCATGGTTGCCGAAGCGATCCAGGCTGGGCAACAGGCCAGAGGTTCGAAGCGGTGAGCCTGTTCGTCGATACATCTGCCTGGTACGCCGCAGCCGATCGAGACGACTCCAGCAATTCCAGAGCCCGGGAGATCCTTGGCGGAGGGGAGGCTCTGGTGACAACAGACCACGTCCTGATCGAATCCTGGCTGTTGCTGCATCACAAGCTTCACCCGCAGGCAGCCGAGGCGTTTTGGGCAGGGTTGCGGGCTGGTGTCGCGAAGATCGAGACTGTTGTTGCAGCCGACTTGGAGGTCGCCTGGTCGATCGGCGAGTCTTTCGCGGATCAGGAATTTTCGATTGTTGATCGAACCAGCTTCGCTGTCATGCAGCGTTTGGGAATCTTGCGTGCCGCTTCCTTTGACAGTGATTTCGCAGTCTTCCGGTTCGGTCCGAACCGCAAACGAGCCTTTCAAGTGATCCGATAGGAGA
>JANQFM010001037.1 GCA_028277865.1 Acidobacteriota bacterium | reverse complement strand
GCTTTGACCAGATCGAAATTCTCAGACATCTTTGTCTTGCCTCCGTCCCTTTTATCGGTTCAAGAGTCCTGATTCTTCCCTTGCCGGGCATCCCGGCACGTTTATCATATCGCCTGGCGACATACGATGCATCAGTTCCAGGCCTCAATCGACTCCAGATACGCCGTTGCAGGCCGGGATATTCGACAGGGGAGAGGGAATTTCACGCGGAGACGCAAAGGCGCAGAGAGAAAGAGGAAGGAACTTGAGAACCTCTTTCCTCCTTCCCCCCTCTGCCTCTCTCTGCGACTCTGCGCCTCTGCGTGAAAACCCAAAACCCAGGTTGACGAAGCCGCCGCTGCGCTGCTAAAAGATACACACTCCATGGCACACAGACCGTCTCGTTCCTTCCGCATCCAGATTGGGCTCTTCCTGGGTACGTTGCTTTTGGCGCTGGCTGCCTTCGAAGGGATTTGCCGATTAGCCGGAGTCGACTTCAACCCCAACCCCAACTGGCGCTTCCATCCCCTGCTGGGCTGGACCCAGGAGCGCTCTGTCCAGTACGGAATCCAGGTGGCCGGAGGTGCCGTGCATGTGGAGTTCAACTCGATGGGATTCCGCGACATCGAGCACCGCCTTGAAAAGCCGTCCGACGTGCGGCGTGCGGTGGTCATCGGCGATTCCTTCAGCGAAGCAATCCAGGTCAACCTGGGGGAGACCTACTGGCATCGGCTCCAGGCTCTTCTCAATCAGGACAATCCCCAGACTCGATGGGAGGTGATCAACCTGGGCGTGGGAGACTTCGGAACGGCTCAGGCCTGGCTGGCCTTGACGGAATTCGGACTTCGATTCTCCCCCGACCTTGTCATCTCCCAAATCTTCCCTCTCAACGACATCTGCAACAACACCATCGAGTTGGCCGGTCTGTGCAAGAGCCAAAACGACTCTTTCCGCCCCTACTTCGTGGAGACCCCCAAAGGGCTGGAGCTGACCTGGGCCCAACCCGTGAGGCACCGCCTGCGCAGCAGCCTGGTCTCCTTCGGGCTGCTCGAAAAGGCATATACCCTCTTGCGCCGCCAAGCCCAAGAGCAGTCGGTGGACGAACTTCACTCGGCCCGCATCGCGGAACGCCAACTTCCCGGCGACCCCCTTCTTTACACCTTTGCCCAAGACGACCAGCAAATCGAGCCCGTTGCCAAAGGGTGGCGGATTACTGAAAAGATCCTGGAAGACACCCACACCCTTTGCCAGCGCCATGGGATCGGCTGGATGGCGGTAGTGATCCCCTTCGAGGCCCGTGTAGGGCCGGGATGGAACGACTTCGCCCTCAGCGTCCCCCACATGAAACTGGTCCAGGATTATCCGGAACAGCGCCTGGGACGCCTTTTCAGCCGCCTGAATGCCCCGGCGGTGCTTCTCAAGCCTGTCTTTGAAGAGCACCTGGACGTCTTTTTCCCCGGCCGCGGAGGCCACCTCAACCCGGCCGCCCACGCCCTGGCCGCTCAGGCCATTCATGGCAAATTAAAGCAGTCCGGCCTCGTTGACTAGCCGCACAGAAACAGAGGACACAGAGATCCTCAATTATTCTCTGTGATCCGCTCTGTGCCCTTAGTGTCTCTGTGGCCTCCCCCAAAACCGCGTACAATAGAACTCGATGAAACCCCAAATCTTCATCCCGGCTGCGACCGCGTTGATCCTTCTAGCCCTGTCAGCGGCTACTTTCCGGAAGGAAGGCAACCAGCCTTCCAAGGAGACTATCCAGCCAGCGGCAGCCCACTCGACCAATACCATCATAGAAGCCAGTCGAGCTGGTCTTCCGTCCATGCCATCCAAAGAGAATTCAGAAAAACGAATCCTGGGCCAGCAATCTGCCAATCCCTCCTACACACTCTTCGAATCCGGGCAAGTCCGCCCCTTGGCGCTGTCATCCGACAAGAAGACTCTTTTCGCCCTCAATACCCCTGACAACCGTCTGGAGGTCTTCGATGTCCGAGGAGAGGTACCCTTGCTGCGCGGGGCAGTCGCTGTAGGGCTGGAGCCGGTGGCGCTGGCAGTGCGCAGCGATGAGGAAGTCTGGGTTGTCAACCACCTGTCGGACAGCGTGAGCATCGTGCGGCTGCGGCCTGAAGGACGGATCAGCTTCAGAGCCCGGCGCGATGCCAGGCCTGGACGCGTGGTCAAGACCCTGCTGGTGGGGGACGAGCCGCGCGACATCGTCTTCGCCGGTGAAGATCGCCGCATGGCCTTCGTCACCGCCGCCCACCGAGGCCAAAATGCCCCCTTCGACCCACAACTCACTACACCCGGCATTGGACGCGCCGACGTGTGGGTCTTTGACAGCAGCAACCTTGGAGACTCTCTGACGGGCGACCCGGTGGCCATCCTCAACCTCTTCACCGATACACCCCGCGCCTTGGCCGCTTCGCCGGACGGCAGCCGGGTTTACGCAGCCGGATTCTTGACCGGCAACCGCAGCACCGCCATCCACGAAGGGCTGGTGGAGGACAATGGAGGCCTCCCCCAACCCACCATCAACGCAGACGGGGATCCCCAGCCATCGACGGGCTTGATCGTCCAGTTCGACGGCCAGCACTGGATGGACGATGCGGGGCGTTCCTGGGACGCCATGGTGCCCTTTTCCCTTCCCGACCGCGACGTTTTCGTGATCGACGCCCTCACCGAGCCTCCTCGCCTGCTGGAGGGCCAAGACGGCTTCTATGCCGGAGTGGGGACGGCGATCTTCAACATGGCTGTCAACCCGGTCAGCGGACGCGTGTATGTCTCCAACACCGAAGCCTTCAACCGCAAGCGCTTCGAAGGCCCGGGAGAGTTCGCCGGGGACACGGTGCGCGGACGTCTGCACGAGAGCCGCATCACGGTGCTGGACGAGGCGGTGCGTCCCCGCCACCTCAACAAGCACATCGACTACAGCTCCTGCTGCGCTCCCTTGCCCAACGTCGAGAACAGCCGCAGCCTGGCCTTTCCCACCGACATGCAGCTCAGTGCCGATGGGCGCACGCTCTATGTGGCCGCCTTCGGCTCCTCCAAAGTAGGCGTCTTCGACACGGTCGAACTGGAGGACGACACCTTCACCCCCAGCCAGTCCAACCATATTCCCCTTCAGGGCGGCGGACCCTCGGGGCTGGCACTGGACGAGGAGCGCCAGCGCCTGTATGTCCTGACCCGCTTCGACAACTCGCTGGCCGTCGTCAATACCGTCAGCCGGCAAGAGATCTTCCGCCAAGCGCTCTACTCGCCCGAGCCGGAGAGCATCGTGGCCGGACGCCGCTTTCTATACGACGCTGCGCTCACCTCCAGCCACGGGGACTCGGCTTGCGCCAGCTGCCACGTTTTCGGCGATTTCGACGGGCTGGCCTGGGATCTGGGCGACCCCGACACCTCTCAGGAATTCATACCCGGACCCTTCCTGATCCCTCCCTTGCTGTTGGGGCAACTCCAGTTCGCTTCCCTCAAGGGGCCCATGACCACTCAAAGCTTGCGGGGCATGGCCAACCACGGCCCCATGCACTGGCGCGGCGACCGGACGGGCGGGCTGGAGGAGTTCAGCGCCCAGCCTGATCAGGGCAGCTTTGATGAACAGGCCGCCTTTCGGGCCTTCAATCCGGCTTTCGAAGGCCTGATCGGACGGCATGAACGGCTCTCGCCCCAACAGATGCAGTCCTTTACCGAATTCATCCTGCAAATCCGCTACCCGCCCAACCCGATCCGCAACCTCGACAACTCCCTGACGGCCGATCAGCAGGCCGGACGCGACTTCTACTTCAATTCCCGACCGTCGGACACCTTTGGAACCTGCAACCGCTGCCACGTCCTCGACCCGCAGGGCAACGCCGGGTTCGGCGTCGATCAACCGGGTTTTTTCGGCAGCGACGGGCGCTACACCTTCGATGGGGTGCCCCAGATCTTCAAAGTGCCCCATCTGCGCAACATGTACCAGAAAGTGGGAATGTTCGGGATGCTCCCCGACCCGTTCCAGGGAGATCAGGTGCGCGGATTCGGATTCCTGCATGACGGAAGCGTGGATACAGTGTTTCGTTTCTTCAGCTCCGAGGTCTTCTCGCGAAGCATCATCAATCCGGGAGGCTTTCCGGACGGCGAGGCCGGGGCGGCCATGCGACGGCAGGTGGAAGCCTTCATGATGGCATTCCCTTCCAACCTGGCACCCATCGTTGGCCAGCAGGTGACAGTCGACTCCGCCAATCAGCAAGTCACGTCGGATCGGCTGGCACTGCTGATGGCTCGGGCTGAGGATGGCGAGTGCGACCTGGTGGCCAAAGGCCGCCAAGGCCTATTCGAAGCCGGCTTCCTCTATCAGGGCAACGGACTTTTCGAGACCGACCAAGCCGGGCAGGATGCTATGGAATTGGCTGCCCTCCTGGAAGCGGCGGCAAGCGCGGCGGGCGAGGTGACCTTCACCTGCGCTCCCCCTGGATCGGGTCGGCGCATGGGAGTAGATCGGGACGAGGACGGTGTGCTCGACGGAGATGAAGTGCGGCAGAAGCAAAGACAACCTTGAAGGTGGCTTGCCGAGAGTTTCGGGGTCGGCCCGCCAACGGCTCACCTCGACGATTCATCATCACGGCCTTTGCGTCTTTGAGCGAAATTGTTAGGATTGCCTAGCCCATGGAGGAGCGCCAATCTATTCGCACCTATCCCCGCGCTGCTCCGGAGGTTCGCCTGCAGGTCCAGGCGTTGCCGGACGAGGCTTCCCAGGCAGTGGAGGGGGTGATCGGCAACGTCAGTTTAGGTGGAATGTTCATCGAAACCGACCAGCCCCAGGCACCCGGCGAGATCCTGCGAATCGAATTTGACACCACCCCGCAGGACGAGGCCCATCACGTGGTGGCCGCCAAAGCCGTAGTGCGCTGGCACCGGCGCATCTTCGAGCCGCGCGGAATGGGGGTCCAGTTCTTAGGCTTCGAAGGCGTCGCCGAACAAAACCTGCAGAAGTGGCTCAACTCCATCCTGGAAGGCAAGTAAGAAGTCGTCAGGAGCTCCGGTCCGAGATTCATGACCCATTGAAGATCTCGGCGGGAGACGCGGCGGCAAGGGCTCGCTCCAGCCAGCGGTCCAGCGTCGCCAAGTCATTGCAGGCCTTCAGGTGGCTGCGAGCGTCGGCATCGGGGGCAATACCGCGTCCTTTGAGAATAGTGATGATCGCATCGGCCTTTGCCTTGGCTTCGCCCTCGGCGACCGCCTTGGCCCGATCTCGCAGCAGGACGGGATTGCCGCGGGCAAGAAGCGCTTGGGCCACCGCTCCGTCTCGGTCGGCCGCCTCTAAAAGAGCCCGGACTGGCAACGGGGTCGAGAGCGCCGGATCTTCGATGCTCGAATCAGGATCGACCAGCCCCCAACGCCCGCCCGGGATGGCATCTTGGCTGGGTTGCCACTCGTGCAGCTGGCCCTTTTTCAGGAAGACTGCGAACACCCTCCGCACGCCCCGGCGCACCATTGTCGGCGCCTTTTGCGTCACCACCTTCTCGCTTTGCTGCTCCGAGACCACCTCGAAGGCCAGCTCTTCCAAAAAACGCGTGCCGGTGTCCGGGTCGATACCTTCCTTG
>JANQFM010001025.1 GCA_028277865.1 Acidobacteriota bacterium | reverse complement strand
ATCCGTTGAAAATCACCATGACAGTCGCGAGGGCAAGGCCGATCCAGCCTTTAACCGGCAAGCGGGGCATCCAATTCTCATCAGCGTTTCCTATCCAGGCCAGGGCCAGCGGGGCAGCCGACAGGGCCAGTACGACGCCTGCTAGCAGGGAGCAGTCCTCAAAGCCCCATCGCTCCCAGGGTGTTTCGCCGCTGCCGATCCATCGGTGCGGCTGGCGGCGGAAGATCGGTCGGCCTCGTTGTCGGGACGTTTGCATTCTCGGACTCACTCTGAGCATGAAAAAGGGTTACGAGGACATTTCCTCGCCCTGAGCCTCTGCCCAGGAATCCGTGGCTTCGAAAAGTGACAGGGCTCGCTCGATTTCCTGCCGGACCTGTTCCCCGAGGGCGAGTTTGTCCGGTTGCTCCTCTCCCAGACGAGGGGACAGATAGAAGTGCAGCCAGAGCCGAAAAGCCGATTCGCCGGCTGGCCGTCCCCTCTGGGCAATCGCCTTCAGCACGGCCCCGGCGAGAATCGATGCGGTCGACCTGCCCTCCATTTGCCACAAGCGGTTCAAGGCAGGCTGCCAGTGGGGCTCTTGCGGAGCCAGCAAGCCGTACTCCATGGCCTGGGCCATGCTGCTGATCCACGCTCGGGGCTCCGATTCCGGCAGCAGGCCTTGCCAGATGCGGGCGATCAACCTGGCGTCCAGCGCCTGCATGCATTGAATCAATTCTTTAGATGCTGGACGGGGCAGCCATTGATGACGGATCAGGCGCAGGCAGAGGCGATCCCGGTTTGACCCGACGGGCAGGCAAACCACCAATTTTGGGATGCTTCCCGGCTGAAAGGGCGCCAGCAGATAGGCCAAAGCCTCGACCTCGGACGGATCGGGCTTTGACTGTGCGAGCAGCTGTTCTTTGAGCCGATGACGCTCGGCTGAATCGGCTAGGCAGAGGCCCAGGGCCTTGGAAGGATTCGCTGCGGGCGAGTCAGTCGGCGGGACGTGTATGCACTCCTTTATTCGGCGCCTCAGCCAGTCTTGGATCGATCTGCATGCATCTGCCGTCCTCAGGGTGCGCCAGAGCCTGGGGCGCGGCATCAGATGCTTGGCTGTTAGGTCGGGCAGGCGCTCTGCAGTGGCTACCAAAGCGGGCAGTATTTCGAGAAAACGCCAATCCTTCTTGCCTCCCAGAGAGACAGAGCCGCCCGTCAAAATCAGGTGAAGAATGCTCTCCAGCACCGGCACCGCCAGACGGTGAGGGCTTTCGTTCCCGCCAGCGTTGCAGGCACGGCGAAATTGGTCGAGGAGTTCTTCCAGCGTTTCGCGCCTCATCTCCCAGGGCACGGTTTCCAATCCGGCAAGACGGCGGGCAGCTTCCTGAAATTCAGCGGCAGCCCTGCGCGGGCCAGCCTGAGTCCCAAGGGCGGCGATCTGCGGGGTCAGCCGGGCCAAAAAGTCATCTGTGCCGACGGTCAGAGTGCTGCGCACCAGCTCAATGGCAGCCAGTCGATCCTGGTGTTCGGGAAATGCCAGAGCCTGAAAGGCGTTCAGATGGCGGGTCAAGCGCATTAAGGCCATGTTCCTTCGCTGTTGGCTGCTGATAGGACGAATGTAGCGCTCGGCTAGGCCTGCGCCGTCGAGAGGGGGCTCAAGCAGGGCTGTCAGAGCGAGCATTTCATCCTCAATGGCCTGGGCGGATGCCACCGAGGAGTAAAGCCGGGAGGGCTCCAGCAACTCTTCGGTGGGCACATTGCCGGGGTGAACCCGGAGCAGGGTCACCAGCTTAAGGCTGCCTTTCGAGATCCCCTGAGCAGCCTGCCAAGCCATCTCGCGTTGCGGGTCATCCGGCTCGGCGAATCTCTGGCCGCGGTGTACCAGACTGTTGGCTAGGGTAGCCCGGACTTCGTCTTGTTCCTCAGGAAGCAGCAGGCGGGAAGCCGATTCGAGGAAGTGAAGGTCTTCACGCAGGCTGCATAGGCGCCGGGTCAGGCGTGAAACCAGCCGACCGCGCAATCGAAATGCCTCGGCCTCTGTCGGCGCGACAGCTGCAGCATGGTCTTCGGCGTGCTCCAGCAGGTGGGCCAGCAGCTTTTCGGATCGCGATTGCTGAGCGATTTCCAGCAGCGTGTCTGGATTAGCGGAAGGTGCCCAAACGATGTCTTCGGAATATCGATGCAGTTCGTCGCCCGTCAAAGCCGAGATGAGGTCGAGGAAAAGCGCCAGATCCTTTGCCGAGGCGTTGAAGCGGAGCTTGCCGAGATGGGTTGCCAAAAGGCCGAGTTGCTGTCGGCATTCCTCTGCCAGATCGGGCAGCGTCTTGCTTCCTTTAGCCACGGCGGTCAAGTAGCGCAGGCTCCAATGCAGCTGCCCAGGCCCAGGGGACATCTCTTCCAGTGCGCCCAGTGCAGCAAGGCGATGCGCCTGCGGGCATTCTTCATTCTCTGAGGCCTCCTCCAGCAGGACCACTCGGAAAGCAGCTCTCAGATTGGCATCGGTCAGCCTCCCGATCTGCCGGTCCAGGTTCTCGGGAGTGAAGCGGAGCCAGAGGGGACAGCCCGCCTGGACGATCTCTTCCGACCAGGGCACTTCCTTGCGGCGGGAGATTTCCTGCCAGGACTGAACGGCCTGCTCAGGCTGGGCTTTTGCTGCCTTGGACAGGACAGCAAGGCAGGTCAGCCAGAACAACTCTTCATCCCCGCTTGGCAGCCGTTGAACGCGCTTCAGCATTGACGGCAGCGATTCCAGGGGCGCAGCGCTCAAAATCGGAGGCAGGAATGAGGTCAAAGC
>JANQFM010001017.1 GCA_028277865.1 Acidobacteriota bacterium | reverse complement strand
AGTTCCTGGAACATCTGATCGGCGGTGCGCAAGACCCTGGAGTTGGATTCATAGGTTCTCTGGCTGACGATCAGGTTGACCATTTCCTCGACGATGTTGACGTTGGACTGCTCCAAAAAGCGCTGCAGCACCCGGCCGTTGCCATTCTCGCTGGGCAATCCGTCTACGGGATCCCCGCTGGCAGCGGTGGGGAGATAAAGGTTGCGCCCGATGCTGTTCAGACCCGCCGGGTTGGCAAAATTGGAAAGCTGGATCTGCCCCACGATCTGGGCCTGGGCTTCGCCAGGCAGAAGCACCGAGACGGTGCCGTCCTGGCCGATGCTGATATCGGTGGCTTCGGTGGGGATCACGATCTGGGGATCCACCGGATCGCCGTTCGAAGTAACCATGGCGCCGTCGCGGGAAAGGTGGAAGGCGCCCGAACGGGTGTAGCCGGTGGTGCCGTCCGAGAGCCGGATCTTGAAGAAGCCCTGGCCCTCGATGGCCAAGTCGAGAGGGTTGCCGGTACTGATGTAATCGCCCTGCAAGAAGATGATCTCGTTCGAAACGGCACGGGTTCCCAGCCCGATCTGCAATCCGGTGGGGATCTCGGTCTGGGTGGTGGCATTGCTGCCGGGAGTGACCAGGCTCTGGTAAAGGATGTCCTGAAACTGGGTGCGGCGCTGCTTGAAGCCGGTGGTGTTGACGTTGGCCAGGTTGTTGGAAATGTTGTCGATGTTCAGCTGGGTGGCTTCCATTCCGCTGGCAGCGTTGTACAAAGCTCTGAGCATGCTCGTCTCCTTGGTTGGCTGGTCCGGGGCCGTGCCTTGACTTTAATTCTGTTGAGGCGTCCTGTATTCTTGCGGCCTGTTCATCAAACTTAAGATCTCAAGCCACGACCCTTCTCTTTCCCTCAAACTCGCCCTGCCTCGTCGATGGCTTTCTTGTCCACGTCATTGGAAAGGGAATGCAGGGCACGGGACAAGAACTCGAAACTGCGCATGTTGGCCAGGGCATCGGCCATCCCGGCCACCGGATTCACGTTGGAACGCTCCAAAAATCCCTGCTTGACGGTCAAGCGCTCGGGAGGCGTCTGGACCGCGCCGGGCAAGGCTTCGAAGAGCACTTGGCCGTTTTTGCGCAGCAGGGAAAGATCCTCGAAATGAACGATCTTAAGCCGTCCGGCCACCACGCCGTCCGCCTGAACGTCGCCCTGGGGTCCGACCTCGACCGGGCCGGGAGGCAAGGTTATGGGGCGGTCGTTTTCGCCCAGCACTGCAAAACCCTGGGCCGTGACTACCTGTCGTCGGCTGTCGAGCCTGAACTCGCCCGCCCGCGTGTAGCGGATTCCCTGGGGGGTCTGGACGGTGAAAAAGCCGTCCTCGGCCAAGGCCAGGTTGAGGGGATTGCCGGTCCGCATCAGGGGGCCGATGCTGAAATCGGTCCGGGTTGTCTCAGCAACGGCCGAATCAGCCAAAGCCTTTTCCAGGTTGGAACCGTTGACCCGGTTGAAGATGCCGAAAAAGACCCGGTCTTTCTTGAAGCCCACCGTGCCGGCATTGGCGACGTTGTTGCTGGCCACAGTGAGGGCTTCCATGCGGCTCTTCATCCCCGAGGCTGCGATGTAGATTCCATGATTCATCGATTAAATCCTCTCAGCACGATAGGCTGATCCGCAAGAAGCGTGCCAAAGCCAGACCCTCATGAAACAGGCGTTCTAAGGGCTTGATGCCCGTCTTGGCCGGGCCGGACGGGCAATTCCTGCCTCACTCACTGGGTAGAATCCTCCCCTCAATGAAGCGGAGCTTCAGGGGTTGTGAAGGTCAGGTTGCGGGCAGGACGGGGTGGCTGCGAAGACATGAACTGCTGCAGGCCCAGCACAAGCTCGGCTTCGCCCTGGTACATGTTCAAGCGCTGGGCGATTCGAGCCGGGTCCAAGCCCTTGCGGGCCAACTTGCAGACGTGGTGCTTCTTGTCGATTCCCTTCCTGCCCTGGGGTTTGTCGACAGCATTGCCGTCCAGAGTCGGAAAGGCCTTGCTTTGACGCAGCTCAATTCGGCCCAAGGCCCGCCTCAGCTCTTCCATCTGCCGGCGGTGACTGGCGTTCATCTCTTGCTGGCAGTGTTCCACCTCCTCGATGCGATGGGCGGTTTCCTGACGCACCTGGGCCACCAGACGGACAACCTGACGGTCGCCGCGGCCCAAGATCAGGCCCAGCAGCAGCAGGTTCACTACAAAGGAGGCTGTTACGGCACCCATCACCATCCAATGGGGTGCGATCTGGCTAAGAAGGCTTTCGATTTCGCTCATCACTCACCTCCCAAGGAGTGGATGCGGTCTTCGGGCGAGTCGATCTGCTGGATCTTGATGCCGTAAAAACCGTCCACTACAACCACTTCGCCTCGTGCGAAGACTTTGTTGTTGACCTTCAGGACAACTGGATCATCAGCCGTCCGATCCAGTTCCAGCACAGTCCCAGGGGCCAGCTGCAGGATGTCTTTCAAAGACCATTTGGCCGACCCGAAACTCACCGTTAGAGGGAGCTCGATGTCCAGGATGCGCTGGATGTTTCCGTGGCCTTGTTCACCTTGACTCGGATTCACGATGCCTCCTTGAAGCAATCAGGGTGCCAATTTCAGTTGGCAGTTGGCAGTTGGCAGTTGGCAGAGTTTTGAACACGCTGTGGCCGGTGGCTGGAAATAATCGATGATTTTCAGGAAAGCACCAACCGACCGACTTCATCTCGCCTCCCTGTGGAAACTGACAACTGCCAACTGACAACTAATCCCCCCCCATCCTTCCTGCCACCTGCACCGACTTGCGTCCTTGCGAGAGCACGACTTGGCCGGTGAATCGATCCAGGTTGTTGACTTTGACCTTGACCGGGGAATCGATGCGCTGTTCCAGCCGGACGACGTCGCCCACCTGCATGGAAATCAGCTCGGAGACCGAAATATGGCTGCCCTGGATGACAGCCTCCAGTCCGGTGGGCATATTTGCCATGATGCCCCGGATCTTCTCTTGAGCTTCCGCGGCAGATTGGCCGCTGCGCCCGTGAGTCTGGCGTTCCATCTTGTTTTTGAACTTGAGCAGCATGAGGCCGGGAATTCCCCAGAACACCTGGCCTTCAGTCTCGCCGGCCTTCATCAGCATGATGATCGAGATCATGTTTTCCCCGTGGGGATAGATTTGCAGAAAGCCGGGCCG
>JANQFM010000989.1 GCA_028277865.1 Acidobacteriota bacterium | reverse complement strand
CACCGAAGACCAAGACAATCAGAAGCGACAGCCCCACCACAATGCGCGTGCGGACTTTCATTACATCCCGTAAGCCTTCAGCTTGTTGCGGACTGTCTTGACGTCCACGCCCAGCAGTTCTGAAGCTCTCTGCTTGTTGTTGCCCGTGCCTTCCAGGGTCTTGAGGATGAGGACTTTTTCGGCTTCTGCGATGGTGGTGCCCAGTGGGAAGTCCAGCTCATCCAGAGCGGGCTTTTGCAGTCGGCGAACCGCCGGAGGAAGGTTTTCCTCTCGAATCGGCCCGCCCTGCGAGAGGATCACGGCCCTCTCCACTGCGTTGCGCAATTCGCGGACATTGCCCGGCCAGGAGTAGGTCTTCATGCGGTCCAGGGCTTTGGCGGCGATCGACTTGGCTGCAATGCCGTACTTCTTGTTGAATTGCCCGATGAAGTTTTGCGCAATGAGAACGATGTCCTCGGTGCGTTCGCGCAGGGCGGGCAATTCGATCTGAAAGACGTTGAGGCGGAAGAAGAGGTCTTCGCGCAGCTTGCCTTTCCGGATCGCTTTTTGGGGGTCGCGGTTGGTGGCGGCCACCACTCGGACATCCACTCCGAAGTCGCGGCTTCCCCCCACCCGTCGTATCCGCCCATCCTCCAGGACCCTCAGCAGCTTGGGCTGCAGGATGATGGGCATCTCGCCGATCTCGTCCAGAAAAAGCGTCCCTTGGTGAGCCAGTTCGAAGCAGCCGTGGCGCCTCTCAACCGCACCCGTGAAAGCGCCTTTTTCGTGCCCGAAAATCTCGCTTTCCAGCAGTTCGCTGGGAATGGCCGCCGTGTTGAGGGCCACGAATGCTTTGTCCTGGCGGGAGCTGAGGCGGTGAATGGTGCGGGCCACCAGTTCCTTGCCCGTCCCGCTCTCTCCGGTGATCAGCACCGAGGCATCGCTGGGGGAGACCAGCTCGATCTGCTGATAGACTTCCCGCATGGCCGGGCTGGTGCCCACAAAGTCGCCGTAGCCCGTTTCGTGAGCCAGCTCGGATGAGGTGCTGTAGCGGGCCTTCTGCACAGAACGGTGCTTTTCCAAAGCCTCCTGCAGCAGCTCTTCCCAACGCTGGTCCTTGACCACGTAATCGAGGGCGCCGTTTCTCATGGCTTCCACGGCGGTGCGCACATCGTCCTCGGCGGTTACCAAAACGACAGGCAGGTCAGGGTGATTCTTCTTCAAGGAAGCCAGCAGTTCCAGGCCGGAAATACCGCCCATGCGCATGTCCGTCACGACGAGGTCTATGCTGCTGTCGACCATTCGAAAGGCTGCTTCGCCGCTTGAGGCCAACAGCACTTTGCAGTCCTGCCCCAACAGGAAGTCCTCCATGTTGAGCCGCCACAACTCCTCGTCATCCACAACCAATACACTCGTTGCAGCCATTGCCTCTCCCTCAATGAGATGCCCGCTCAGAATTCTACCGCACGCTTAAAGTATGGGAAAGCAACCGGGAATTTCACGC
>JANQFM010000905.1 GCA_028277865.1 Acidobacteriota bacterium | reverse complement strand
ATGTGGCCGACCGTATCCGGAGCAGGCTGGATGAACACGTCTCGCGGCTGGGGGCGCTGCCGGGCGCAGCGGGCGAAAACGCCCTCTTTACGATCGAACTGATCGACCAGCCCGCCGACATGCCGGGCTTGCCCGAAGATTCTCAATGGCCTGCCATGCCTTACTACCTGCGCGACATCGAGGGCGACCAACTTCCTGAGCGCACCATCGCCTACAGCATGACCGATCCTGCCACCGGCCAGCCCACCAATCCGGGAGTCTTGCCCAACGGCTTCTGGATCAACCAAGTACAGTATGAAGGTGGCTGCGCCAATGAAACCATGACGCTGGACACTTCCGAGCAATGGACCGTGACCAACGACTCGGGGCCTCAGCACCCCTTTCACATCCACACCAACCCCTTCCAGCTCATCAGCAACGGCACCCAATCCTATGAGGCGCCTTATGTATGGATGGATACCATTGCGCTGCCCACCGGAACGCCCGCCGTTCCCGTGCCTGTGATCATGCGCCACCGCTTCGAGGACTACTCGGGCGTGTTTGTCAACCATTGCCACTTTCTGGGCCATGAAGACCGCGGGATGATGATCAACCTGCAGACCGTCTGTGCAAACGGGGTTTTCGGCACGCCGCAGACCGATGGCGGGGCCGATGACTGTTCAGTGCCCTCGACCCTGATCGATCCCAATCCCTTTCCTGCCTGCGGCGGGAACTGAAGTGAATGGAAAAGCCCGCGCTTCGACTGGCACGTAGCCCAGATTGTCGACATTGCCGCAAAATCGATCAGAGGGGCTTGGCGGTTGCGGCATAGCGGATGCTGTTGCCGACGGGACGAAGACCCAACGATTCGAGATGGGCGAATCCAAATTCTGAGGGAGAGAGGCGGGGAAAGTGGACGGGAAACGCCTCGGCTGAGCTGACAGCTCGAAGCAGGAGGGAAAGAAACAGCTCACCGTGATTCTCGTCCTGCACGCCCAAGCGGACAATCTCGCTGCCACCGCGGCCCGGGCAGCGGCGCTGCAAAAAAAAAGCTTCGATGCAGTCGGGCGAAGCTATGGCCAGTCCTGAGAGCTCATCTTTGCGCTGCAGCAGGGTGGTCGTCTGGCGCTGCCAGGAGCAGTCCTGCTTTTGGTCGGCTTCGGATCCCAGCAGGCCATTGTCCAGCAACTCTTGAACGGTGACGGGGATGATGGCGCCCGGTGATTGGATGGGCGGCAAAGGCGCCTCAAGCACAAAGTCGGCATAGACGGTTTCAGGCTGGTATCCGCAGGCTTTCAGGAAGGCTGTTGAGACCTCCCAGCCCTTCGGGATCTCGGCGATGAGCCGCGACGGGCCCAGGACCGCCAATTTCTGGCTGAGGGAGGTGACCAAATGGCGTCCGTGCCCCTGCCGTTGACATCCTGGACGAACGCCCACCCGCTGCACGAGGACTTCCCTTTCCCGCTTGGTGGCAATGGAAACGGCGATCGGATCTTCGCCCTGCCAAGCAATCATGCAGTTGCTGGGCCAGACGCTCAGCTCGCGGACCTCTGACTGCAGGTCATCGAGCGTCAGGGGCGGATTCTCCGGGAAGTGGCAGTTGTAGCATTCGTTGATTGCACGCACCAAGCGGGGCATGTCGTCCGGGCGGCAAAACCGATACGAAGGCATAATGGGAATGCGCCACAGAGACACTGAGGTCACAGAGTGTCTGAATCTTCGCTCTGTGTTCTCTGTGCCTCTGTGGCTAGTCCAGGATCTCTTTCCGCTTCTTGATCATCTCGGACATCCAGCCAGCTTCGTTGGGAACGCCGCTGAAGGGGCATTTTCCTTCGGACTTGGGTTGAGGCTGGGGTTCAGGTTGAACCATTCCGGCTTGGCCGAGCATTTCGGCCATCATCTGCTTGCCGACCTCGATTCCGTCTTCGACCAAGGCCAGGTCGATTTGCTCTGCACCGCGCTGGGCGGCCAGGTCCTCGATGCGCTGTTGGGTGCTGTTGCGCATGAATCCGGAGGGGACTCTGAGGACGCGCTCGATGGCATCTTCGGTCCAGCTGTAGACGGAGAGAAGGTCGTTGCCGTTGGCGTCCGTGGCTACCACCTGTCGGGGATCCTCGGGCTGTGCCTGAGGTTGTGGATCGGGAGCAGCCGGGATCGGCTTTTCGACGTCGGACGGCAGCAGGGCGGCGCCGGTTTCCTCGTCGATGACGCTCTTGGCAAACTCCAAGGTGATCGTCTCCAGCCGTGAGCTGCGGGCCTTCTTCTCGATGCGGGCCTTGGAACGGCGCATCTGGTACTTGTCCGAAACGGAGTAAAGGGCCCGGCGGGCTTCCTGGGTCCACTTCAGCTTGCGGCCGTCGTAGGTGGTTTCCTCCTCCACCCCGCCTTCCATGCTGGCGATGCGGTCCAGCATCTCGGGGGTGATGACCTCGAAGTCGGTGCCGCCGCATACCGAGCATTTGACGGGGTTTGCGACCTTGGAGGTGACTCCGCACTTGCGGCACATGGCGGTGGGCTGCCGGCGGGCCTGCTCGATGGCCAGCGCTTCGGCCAAGGCTGTGGTGGTCATGGAGGTCTGCTTGGGCATAAAGCGCTCCATGGCTTCGGTGACCAGCGAATTGGTGATCACGCTGTGCCCCTGCTCCACTGCCAGGCGCAGGATGGCGGTGCGGGCGATGTTGCGCACCATGTCGGGAACCCGTTCCATGCGTTTTTCCGCCTCAGGCGTCCAGTGGATCGACTCCTCGGCCTTGACGTCCAGCTCCGGATGCTCCAATGCGGTGGTGAAAAGAACGTCGCTGGGGCATAAGCGCAGCAGATTCTCGGCGTTGGAGCCCAGGCCATCCTCGTCCGGCGAGCTGTGGACGCCGATGCGGCCCACCACCACCAGCCAGGGACGAGTCTTGCGGGCGTGGTCGAGGACTTTCTGGAAGCACTTGCCGTCCAGCAGCGTGGTCGAAGCCTCGACGCCTTGCTGCTGGGCCATCAAGGCGGCCACCTGCAGGTGGGACTGGTAGATCTGGGCCAGACCGGTGTCGATGATCTCCTCGTGCAGCTGGTTCTGCTCTTCGAAACGGAAAACCTTGGCGGCCTGGTCGGTGAGCACGTTGACGATCCCCTTGAAGACCGAGTAGTGCAGGTAGGGATCGTAGACGCCGATCAGCTCCACTTTCTTGCCGAACTGGCGGGCCAGGCCCAGCGCCGTCTTGAGTGCGCCGAAGGATTGGGGGCTGCCGTCGATCCCCACCAGGATGGTGTCGCGCTCTTCCTCGTTCTTGCCGGGGACGTGCTTGACCACCCATACGTCGTTGGTGCTCTTGCGGGTGACCCGTTCGCAGACCGCGCCGATTTGGCTGTCCTTGACCCGTCCGATCCCCAGGGCGCCCAGGATGGTCAGGTCGTAGCCCGAAGCCTGCATGTCCTTGAGCAGCTCCTCTGAGTGCTTCCCGTCCATCATCTTGCTTTCGAACTCGACGTCGGCTTTGTCGCACAGGGCCTGCAGGTCTTTCAGGTAGCAGTCCGAGATCAGCTCCAGCCCCATGGTGATCAGGCTGTCGTGGATCTTGCGCTGCCGCTCCAACTCCTGTTCCTGCAGGTACTCCTCGGGAAGCGTGTACTCCATCTGCTTGAAGCGGTAGTCGTGCATCTTGGCCGCGTAGACGTGGCAGCCGGTCAGGGTGGCGCTGAACGTCCGCCCCAGCTCCACAGCCAATTGCGCCGCCCGGTTGGAGTGCGGCGAGTTGTCCACCGGAACATAGATATTCCTGTAAAGCTGTCCCAGGACTCCTGCTCCTGTCTGATTCACCACTGTGGGCACGGTGCTCATTGCATCTCTCCTTTAGTCAAGTCCAAGGTCCAAGGTCCAAGGTCCAAAGTTCATCAAGGCTCTCTCATCTTTGCGCCCTTTACGTTGCGCCTTTGCGTGAAATCTCATTCCTCCGTCCTCTGCGCGAACTTCCTCCGTACCCCGAAGATAATCAGGACTTGCAGCACCAGGATGGTGAGCCCGTTCTGGACCATGGGGGCGATGACGGAAGGCTTTTGGGAGGGCTCCAGGTAGAGGCTGAACCAGCTGGTCAGACCGCGCTTGTTGCCCCGCTCGTGGTTGAAGCCGTCCCAAACCGAAAAGGCGATGGGGACGAAGCCGCCCTCCTGGAAGGAAATGCTGCGCCGCGAGGTTCGCTTGCGCTTGAAAAACACCGACCAGCGGCCCTGGTCGAAGCTGCTTTTGACCTCATAAGGCTCGCCGGAATCGCTGGGATTCAGCGATACGCTGCCCCGTCCCAGATACAGCTGGGGAATGTTGTTGGACAGGTCGGTAAACCACAGCTCGACCGGTTTTTGGGCATCGCCGAATACGAAGTAGGGCTTGGGGTTGCCGCTGGGAATCTGTTGGGGAAACTGGATGGCCACCGCATCCGAGTAAGGCGTTGCGCGCACCGAGGAAGAGGTTGCGGCTGTCGGCTGATCTTCAGCAAAGGGATCGGCGGCTTGCTGCTGGTCGGCAAAAGGATCGGCGGCCTCGGCGTCAGCGAAAGGGTCATCGCTGGCCGAAGGGCTGGCCGAGGCGGCGGGCGGCTTGAGCAGTTCGAACTTGTCCTCCGCCTCAGGATCCCAGGCGGGTACGGCCAAGGATGGGTCGTTGCTGCCCTGAGTTTCGGCGAAGACGTCGTTCCATTCCACCAGGAAGGCGATGTCTTCGTTGTTGTAGATGGCTTTGACTTCCACGTCCACCACTGCCGGATAAAAGTTGCGTCCCCTTTCCACAATCTGGCCGACGAGGGGAAAGCGGGCCAATGGGGCGGTCTCAAACTGCTCCAAGCCGCCCTCCGAATCGATTGGCCCCTGAGCCGGCACGGCCTTCAGCAGGCTGGCGTAGTTGGGTTCGGGCGATTCCGACAGCGAGAAGACGTAGTCGACCAGCGGCCAGCGGTCCTCGGGCGCCAAGGTGCTCTCATCGGCATAGGAAGGCATTGGCGTGCCGTTGAGCCCCGTCATGAAGGTGCGGTAAACGTCCTCCCGTTGGTTGCCGCCCCGGAATGTCCAGGGTTTGGTCATGTCGGCCGGACGCAGGTGATAGCCCCAGTCGTCGGTCTGCTCGCGGGCCGCCGATCCGTCGCCCCGCCCCACATCTCCGTGACAGCGGACGCAGCCCATGTTCAGGTAGAGCTGCCGCCCTCGGTCAATGGACTCCTGGCTGGGCGACGGGGGGCTGGGGATCTGAAGCGAGTCGCCGTAGGCGGCCGGGTCTTCGAAGTCGTCGGCAAACGTCTTGATGTAGTAGGCCAGGTTGCTCAGCTCCTGGTCGGAAAACTGGGGCCAGTCCGGCATGCTGGTGTAGGGCATTCCCCGTCGGATGATTTCTTTCAGATCCTCGTGAGAGGGGACCGCGCCCGTCGGGGTGGTGCGGATCTTGAACTTGCCACGCGTGAAGTCGCGCGGCTTGGGCTTGAGGTAGGGCGCCGCCACGCCCAGTCCATCGCCTTTTTCGCCGTGGCATTGGGAGCAGTACTGGTCATACAGGATTTTGCCCGCAGCCCTTTGCTGCTCGCTGCCCAGATCGGGCTGCGGCTGGGCCGCACTCCAGCCAATGGTCCATCCGGCGACCGACGCGATGAGAAGGGCCTTACGCATTATCAATGCACCTCCTCTCGCGCCCGCGGACGCTGATCTGTGAAGTCATACAGGAAGAGGACCACTTCCCAGATCTCCTCTTCAGTCAGGAAGTTCTCCCACACCGGCATGGCCGACTCCCAGGGGCCGCCCTCCTCGGGCAATCCCGGAGCCCCCTTGGCAATGCGCCAAAAGAGGTAGGATTCCTGCAGCATGGCAATGGTGCCGGAATCGGCAAAGTTGGTGGGGATGGGATTGAGGCCGTGGGCGAACTGCCCGTTGCCCGTCATGTCGTCGCCGTGGCAGTAGTGGCAGTTCTCGTAGTAGACGGCGCGCCCGTTGGCGACATGCCGGGCGAAGGCCTGGGGATCGTCGCTTTCCAGAGGCCTGAGGGGATTGTCCAGCGTGGCCAAGTCATAGTCGGTGCTGAAGGCGCTGATCGAGGCCGGGGTGGCCGGGTGGACGGTGCGGGCGAAAAAGGGCGCCTGAACCGGGGCCGTGCGGCTCAAATAGACGCTGGTGGCCACCAGAGAGGGGATCAAAACCACCACCAGCACCAAAGGCACGGTGTACCTCCTCCTGGTCATGAAGGCCACCAAGGGGTCCACCACAGCTCTGAATCGTTTCTTGTCCCAGGAAATGTAGATGATCAAGGCGAAGGTGATGATGCCCATGTAAAGCGAGATCACCGACTGGGGGACGGGCGTGGTGAAGCCGTACTTCAGAATCACGAAAATGCCGATCCAATAGACGAAAAGCCAGACCAGCATCCCCACTTTCCTCCACTGCAGCAGGAGCATCACCGCCAGGATGGGCAAAAGGACGTACAGGTGCATCAATTTCCTCCCATTGCGGCGAGATCGTCAACCATTTGTCGCAAGTCTTCAATGGTTGCCTGGCTCAAGAAGCCTTCCTGCCGGTGGTCGGCCAGCATGGCGGCCAGGATGGCGTTGCGGTTCAATCGCGTCCCCACATCGTGCAGGCTGGATGCCTTGAGGCGGCCCGGCTGATCCAGGTAGTGGCAGGAATCGCACTCAAAGCGCTGCAGGAGCCCTGCGGCGGCCGAGGCAGTGGCCGGCGCCGCAGCAGGCGCTTCGGCGGCGGCTTCCTCGACCGGGACCTCGCGACCTGGAATGGGCAATTGGGCGTCCATGGTCAGGGTGAGCGTTCCGCCCAGGGTCTGCAGATAGGCGATGACCGTCTTGATCTCGTCGTCGATCAGGCCGATGGGCGGCTTGTTGATGACCGGCATGCCGGGATTGAATCCGGGGACGATGTACTCATCGGGCACATACATGGAGCGGGTCAGGTACTGCAGCCCGCCCATCCCCTCGATGCGCTGAGCCGCCCGCGAACCGATGCCGCCCAGGTCGGGGAAGCGCAAGGCGCCCGATTGTCCGAGGGTGTGGCAGGTGGAGCACAATCCTTTGCCCTCGAAGATCTCCCGGCCCACTTCGACCATCTCTTCGGGCGCCATGTCGGTGTCCAACTCCATGACCTCGGGCGGATAAACCTCCTTTTGGGGCACCAGTTGACCCACATAGGTGTAAAACAGCGTGGCTGCCACCGCTAGAACAGCAATCTTGAGGACGATGGGTACTTTCATGACGCATCCGCCGGATTCGACTCGCGCAGCATGGCCGGCTCGGGCTGCCATCCCCCGTCGCCGGCCTGGGCTTGGCGGGCCTTCTTCTCGGCTTCTTCAGCCGCCCTTTCCTGCCAGCTTTTCTTGTCCGACAGGCTGGTCAGCCAGAAGACCAGGCCGATGAATACAAAAAATATCAGGACCGTGACACTCACCACCTGAGTGGCATATCCCAGGGTGGGCGTGTAGGCGTCGGGCGAGGTGTCGCGGATGACGGCATAGACGTGCCAATGCTGGCGCAGCCCCGAGCGGACGTAGCCCATCAGGCCCATCAGCCAAGTGAAGGTCACGGCAAGAAAGATCAGCACGTACTGCGAAACGGCCGGGATCTTGCCCCAATTGGTGTCGCCTTTCTTGGCGCCCCTGAAAAGGAACACGTCAATGACGGTTATGGCCACCATGGCGATCAGCACCGACAACACCTGCGGGATCGACAAGCCGATGCGCACCGCGGTTTCGACGAAATAGCCGTAGACTCCCAGAAAAATGACAAAGACGCAGACGGCGGCGAAAATGGCGAACTGAGCCAGGTTGCCTTTCCTGGCCCATTCCACCACGGCGGTCTTGCCCGCCCGGCGGTAGAGCAGAAAGCTCATGAAGGTGCTCAGGATGAGGATGTTGACAGCCGTGTTCTTGGCCGACATGACTCCCAACAGGCCCAATACCGGATGGGACGACCCGCCCATGGCCCGCACTTCCTCAACAGTGGCGATGATGGAGCGGGGCGTGGCCCAGACCATGAAGCAGACCGTGATTGCCACCAGCAGGTATTTGATGTACTTGTGAAAGCGCTCCGCACCCTCGATGCGCCCCATGCCCAGCCACAGGTAGTAGTTGGCGGCCAAAAAGAGGTTTCCGATCAAAACGGCCTGGATAATGAAGAGCCAGGAAAAGGCGCCCCCCATCATGGTCAGCCCCAAGGTCTGGTTGAAGGCGTAGATCTCGCTGGCCAGCCAGTAGCCGGCAAAGGGCAAGGGCAAAAAGGCGGCAATGGCCACCATGTTGCCGATGTAGCCCATCCAGTCGTAGTGGGCCCGCTCTTCGTCGCTGCGCGACTGCAGGAATTTATAGGCTGCATAGGCGCCGGCGATGGAGCCGCCGAAGGCCACGTTGGCGATGATGCGGTGGATGTTGATGGGCATCCAGGTGTAGTTGGTGACCGCCTCCCAGGTGCTGATCAGGGCGCCCGTCTCGGAGATCCCCGCCGGAGAGGTCATGAAGGTCAGCCAGGCGTTGGCGATGAACATGATGGCCGTGCCCACCAGGTTCAGCCCCACTCCCAAGGCCAAATGCACGCGGGGCGAGAACTTGCCCCAGCCGTAGTAGTAGCTGTAAAGGAAGAAGGCCTCGGCGAAAAACAGCAGCACGTAGGGCAGGAAGGTGGGCGAGAATACGCTCATCAGGTAGTTGGTGAACTTGGGATAAAGGATGATGAGCATGAAGGTCAGGAAAGCCCCGAAGGTGGCCGTGAGCGAAAAAGACGTCGAAAGCAGCTTGGTGAACTCATAAGCCAGCCGGTCATAGCGCTTCTTGAGGGCGGGATCCTTACTGAAGTAGCCGATGAACTCGATGATCAGCGCAAAAATCGGCACTGCCAGGACGAAGGCGGCGAAAAGCAGGTGCAGCTGGGCGATGACCCACACCGCCACCCGTGAGCCGACCACCGGGAATTCGCGGTACTCGGCTTCCTCGTAAGGCTTCTCGCGAGCTTCCTGCTCAGCTTCGGCCTGCTCGTCGCCGATGCCCTGCATGCGGGGTGTTTGCTCGGTCCCTTCCACTCCCACCGGGCTTCGGTAGGAGAGGCTCTGGTTGAGGAAGGTGGCCAGCTCGACGGCTGCAAGGGGCAGCAGGACGACGACGATCATCAAGAGGATCTTGAATTTGTGCTGCTTCACGGATTCTCCTACTGCTGCTGCTGAAGCTGCTGCTGCAGTTGCTGTTTTTCAAGGGCTCTTTGACGGTAATCTTCCTGCAGCCGGCGGATGTGGGCCACGATGCTCCAGCGGTCATGTACGGGCACGGCATAGGCATAGGGCGTCATGAGGCCTTTGCCGAGGGTGATAACTTCGAAAAACTCGCCGTCGGGCAGGCCCATCAGCCGTTCATCGAAATAGCTGGTCACCGGCACCCCCTGGTCGAAAAGCACTCCCTGCCCGTCGCCGCTTTCTCCGTGGCAGGGCCGGCAGAAAATGTCGTAGCGTTCGGCGCCCCGGGCCAAGACTTCCTCGCTGACAGGAATGGGATTGGCAATGAAATTGCCCTGGGCATCGCGTCCGGTGTGCAGCGGACGGTCTTCATCCTCGTAGAACTCGCCCCGCGCCACGGTCCCTTCCACGGGCAGGCGCATTGCTCCGCCGTCGTAAAAAAAGTCGCTGCCTTCCTGGGCGTCGTACTTGGGTTGGGAGTCCATGTTGGGGATGATGTGGATGGGCGGGCGCGAAGAGGTGCAGCCGCGCATGCAGCTGGTGCTCAAAAGCGCCATCAAGGCCAGTGAGTAGGCCATCCACCGTTTACCAGTTCGCCTCAACCTCATTCCTCCAAGGAATTTCGCGCCCCTTCGCGGGCTTTTCACTCCCCCTCCAGCTCCGAATTCGGATTGCGCAGCCGTGCCTGATAAGAGGTTCGGGGACGGTTGTTCAACTCCGCCAGCAAGGTGTAGTCCCGGTCCAGCGCCTTGGCCTGCGAAACCCGGCTGTTGGGGTCATTGATGTCTCCAAAAGCGATGCTGTCAGTTGGGCAGGCCTGCTGGCAAGCCGTCTTGACATCGCCGTCAGCCACAGGGACTCCGGCCTGTTTAGCCTTCAGCTTGGCCGCGCTGATGCGCTGCAGGCAAAAGGAGCACTTTTCCATCACGCCCCGCGAACGCACCGTCACGTCGGGGTTGTAGGCCATCTTGGACGCTTCGGGAGTGTCCTTTGTGTAATTGAAGTAATTGAAGCGGCGCACTTTGTAGGGGCAGTTATTGGAGCAGTAGCGCGTGCCGATGCAGCGGTTGTAGACCATCACATTGAGCCCCTCCTGATCGTGAACCGTAGCGGCCACCGGGCAAACCTGCTCGCAGGGGGCGTGTTCGCAATGCTGGCAAGGCATGGGCTGGAAGACGGCCCGGGCTTCCTGCTGGCTGCCTTCGAAGTAGCGGTCAATGCGAAGCCAGTGCATCTCGCGGCCCTGGCCCACCAACTCGCGTCCCACCACCGGCACGTTGTTCTCGCTTTGGCAGGCCACCATGCAGGCGTTGCAGCCGATGCAGGCATTCAAGTCGATAGCCATCCCCCACTGAGGGCCCTGCGAATAGTCGAAGCTGCCGTACAGCTGGGTATCCGGTACCTTCTCTTTGGCGAAGTCGGGATTTTGGCGATACTGCCCCAGGCTGGCCTGGCGAATGATGTGGCGCCCGGCCATGGAGCCGTGATCTTGGGTGGAGGCCAGGCTTCGCGAACGCACCGTGAGGCTAGCCCGCAAGCCGCTGTCAAAGTGGCCGGCCCGGGAGTCTGTGAGCAAATAGGCGTTGCCTCCCACTCCGTTGGCCACCCGTCCGCCCTGGGTCCGTCCGTAGCCCAAGGTCACCGAAACCGAATTGTCGGAGTGGCCGGGCTGGATCCAGGCCGGGATTTCCAGCTTGCGGCCCCGGTAAACCAGCAGTAATTGATCGCCGTTTGAGGCACCCAACCCCTGGGCGGTTGCCGGGCTGATCACAGCAGCATTGTCCCAGGTCAGCTTGGAGAGCGGATCCGGGGTCTCCTGCAGCCACCCGTTATTGGCAAAACGCCCGTCGTACAGTGCCGAGGAGACTTCGAAGACGATCTCCAGATCGCCCTGTACGCCGTTGGCGGGCAACGGGATGGCGGCGGAGGTTGAACCTGGAACGAAGGACGGAACCGTTTCGGGCAGCGGGCTGTCCTTCAAAATGCCGTCGTGCAAGACCCTGCGCCACTCGGTCTCGAAGTTGCCCGAGTCGGCCAGGATGGGCTGCCAGGTCTCCCGTACCTGGTCATGGCCCGAAACACCTCCCTGCCCCGCCATCAGCCCCAGCAGTTCCACAGTCGAGCGGGCACCGTACAAAGGTGCGATCAAGGGTTGGCAAACGCTCAGCCAGCCGCCCGTCGAGCGGGCGTCTCCCCAGGATTCCAAGTAATGGGCTTGAGGGATGTGCCACTGCACGCTCTGTGCCGTCTCGTCGACATGGGTACTCAATTGGATGGTATTGGCCACCGACTGGAGAGCGCGCCCGAAGCGCAGGTCGGCAGGCGCATTGTAGGCCGGATTGCCGCCCAGGACGACCAGCGTCCGGATGGCGCCGCTGCCGATTTCTTCAACCAGAGTCTTCAGCCCGGCTCGATCGGGCAGGTTGATGTCCCGCAATTCGTGATAGGTCACCGTCCGGCCCAGGCTGCCCAAGGCGGAGTTTATGGCAAAGACCAATGCGTGGACGACCGGCGGCTGACGCC
>JANQFM010000825.1 GCA_028277865.1 Acidobacteriota bacterium | reverse complement strand
GTCGATAGCCACAATGACGATGTCGGCAGGCCTTTGCAGGGGAGGGCGCAGCACCGTCACCCTGAAGTCGTAGCTTTTCAGTTCCACGATCTCCAGCAGGGGCGCCAAGGCGAGCAGCAACAGAGAAAACAGGGTCGCCAGCAGAATGATGACGGCAGCCAGGTACTTGCGAGATTGCTGTTGGATCATGATTGTGCTGATTCCGCTTTCACCGGGCCGGGGCATAGCCTCAGACCGGAGCGCCCGCATCTTGCGGGCTTGTGGGTCTGGATCTACTCGCATGCCGAGACAGGGGACTCCGCACAGCAGAGGCCCGCAGGATGCGGGCGCTCCGGGACGGCGCTGTCTTTGGCATCCGATCAAATCTGTTCGAATCAGGTTTGAGCTTAGCTGCAGGGGGCATTATGCACGACCTCTACGCCTCGTTCGATGAGGGCGGTGATGTCCGGGCAGTCTTCTCCGTCGAGCGGGTTGCCGCGGAGTTCGACATGGTCTCCTTGATCCAAGCCGGGATTCTGCACCAGCGCGCCGATGTCGCTGATGTTGTTGTTGGCCAGGATCAAGCGGTTCAGGGCGGCCAGACTGGACAGTGCAGAGATGTCGCTGATTTCGTTTCCGTCCAGGATCAATTGGGTCAAAGCGGTCAGCCCAGCGACCGGCGAGATGTCGCTGATGCGGTCGCTGCCGGGGTCCGAGTGGGAGCGGCCCAAGTCCAAGACGGTCAAGGCAACCAGATTGGAAAGTGGAGAGATGTCGCTGAATTCATTGCCGCTCAGATCTAAGGTGGTCAATGAGTTCAGGCCGGAAAGGGCAGCGATGTTGTTGACTTCGTTCCTGTCCAGGTCCAGGAATGTCAAGGCGGTCAGGTTGGACAGGGGGCGTATGTCGCTGATCCGGTTGCCATCCGGTTCGATACTCCCCAAATCCAAAGAGACCAATGAGGTGAGACTGGAAAGGGCAGAGATGTCGCTGATGTCGTTGCGTTCCAGTTTCAAGGAGGTCAAGGCCGTCAGCCCGGATAAGGGGCCGATATCGCTGATCTGGTTGCCTTCCAGACTGATTCCGCTCAGCGACACAAGTGCTTCAAGCGGACTGAGATCGCTGATGGTGTGGTTGGGAAGCGTCAACGATTGCAAAGCGGTCAGAAACTCGATGCCCTGCAGGCTGCGGATGCGGTCGTCCCCCCTGATCCAATCCGCATTCAAGAGGGCCAGCCCGCCCACTGGCGAACAGGGAATCGGGGCACCGGTGTCGAGGCCGAGTTCAACCCGTACCAACTCGGCCAAAACGGCGTCGGCGAAGCGGATGGTTCCGGGACAGGAATCAGGGGTGTTGAGCGGGTCTTCCTGGTAAAGGTCAGGCACCTCGATCAAAGTCAGGAAACCCGGCCCGTTTGGCCCCTCGCCGACCTGCGACACGATCACAGCACCTCTTTCCGCTACGACCGTTGAACCTTCCAGAAAGATCAGGTCGGTGGCACCGGGAGCATCGATCCAGGGGAAGAATTCAGATCGGCTGGGGTCGACCAGAACGACCCGATCCCTGCCTCGTTCCACTGCCAGCAGCTGAAAGGAGAGAGGGCATCCGACATCTTTGCGGTGAAGGCCCAGCACCCGACCAGGATCGCTCAGGCCTTCCACGACGGTCTCCCTTTCGCCGTCGACCCGCTTGATGCGCAGGATGGCGCCCTGTTGGCTGTCCGAAAAATAGAGGTCGCCGCTGCAGTCGTCCACAGCTGCTCCTGCGATGGTCGTTCCTTCACCTTGGAATGCGGTCGGAGGAACCGCTTTCGGTTTTCGTGGGCTCGAATGGGAAGCCCGCAACCTGGCGGGACTGGATTGGCGCTCCGAGGCCGTGCTTGCTTCTGCAAGCCCATCCTCGAGATCGCTCCGCTCAATCGTGATCAGTCCTGGGGCGTGAAAGACGGCAAGGTTTCCATCGCTGTCGAAGGCCATTGCCGTCGGCCTGTCCAGATCGCTCTTCACAGCTTCATAGCTGTCCTCGGAGCGAGGGTCCAACCGAATGATGCGTCCTTCCGAGAGACTGGCCAAGATGAGGTATTCCCGATTGTCCTTGGCCAGGAAGGGGAGCATTTGAATGATGTTTTCGTCCGGAAACAGGGAGATCGGTTTGCGGGCCGCTCCGACATCGATTTCGAAGATCTCAGAGGACTGGGCTTCCCCAAGAGGTGCGACGACCTGCTTCGCACTCGATCCGCCCAGTGCCGTTAGCTCGGCCGTATAGATGCGTTCCAGCACCCGCAAGAAGGCCACAGATTGAACGTTGCCCAATCCTTGCCGCAGTGCCATGGGCCTGTAGATGACCAAGTTCGCGGCGCCGATCGCATCATCGGTCTGCGCTGTGACGATCAACGGTTGATGCGAAGGTATCGGGGATGGCGTCGTGGGTGCCAAATACTGGCCGGACGCATTGATGGTCCCGATATTTTCGTCCAAGCTGGCTCCTTTGACCATCCATTCCACGTCGGCAGCTCCATCGACTTCGAAGGATTGCGCCGCGTCGATGGCCACGACGGCCTGTTGCGGTGTGATTACCAGATTCTGCAGTCCGCCATCGGGCTGAAACCCCACGGGGACAGGTTGGGGAGGAACGTTTGCCAAAACGATGGGCTGGCCGATGTTGGGCTGTCCGAACAATGAGGTCAGGTAAAGATTGGAATCACTTGTGAACCAGATGAATCCGCCCGAATTTCCGGCGGCATCCGGGATCAATGTGGAAATAAACTCGCTCAAACGCTCTCTGGGCCGCAGCGCCCTGCTTACGCTGCCCAGAAGCTGTCCAGAGGAGTTGAAGGCGACTAGGCGGAGATTGGCTACAAAGGCACCCTGATTCAGGATGGCCACACCCGTGAAGAATGGCGGCTCGGTGGCTAACTGGGAAAAGAGAGCTTGGCTGCGGGGCTGGGGAAGGCTTGAAACGGCTGCCGACGAACCATCTGTAGTGCTGTAGCTGACGTACCCATTGATGGCCTTGGCCGTTGCTTCGACCTTGACCCAGCCATCGAGAAGATCGCCTGGTAGAAAGCCGAAAAGCGTTTCGGCATCTTCTCTGAGGCTGGCTCTGGCCGGCAGGACTGTGGAGACCGGATTATTCATAAGTTCATCCGCGCCGTAGAGGATCCCATCGCGCTGGAATGCCGAGATTTTGAGGAGCACTTCCTGGCCGGAGTAATTGGTGACTCCGATCTCGGTTCGAAACTCTCCCCTGACAGCCAGTTGGGGAATGATGAGAGTCTGCTGCAATTCATCGAAGGGACGAGCGGTCAGCCCCAGCAGATCCTGTGGGCCTGTTACGAATTCGAATCCAGCGACCGGTGCGTCCACTGATGAAGTGACCACCACCGAAGCCGCTTCTGGAATTGCGGTGTCCCCAAAAAGCTCGGCCACCTTGACACGAAGGGCTCCTTTGGCCGCCAGTGTCCGTTGCGAGGCGGCGGCGGGTGTCGACGAATCTCCGTAGAGCTGCAATAGAAGGTTTGCCTCATGATTTCCCGGGTTGATGATGTTCAACTCGGTGCTGAATCCGTTGCCACTTCGGATGTTGTTGAAAATGATTTTCTGGGACTTGGGAGGCAGGTCGGCGCCGTCGAGAAAAGTCGTCGGCGAATTGAGATAGAGAAAGAAACCGGTCAGCCCCTCAATATTGCTGCACGCCTGGACCCATCCCACGACATCGAATTCCGGTGTTGCATTGAAGATCTCGGCGGTGGTTCTCGCAATTTGCTGATTCTTGGCTACAAGCATCTCGCTGCCGTTGGTGAAATCGGGTCTTTGCACAGGCATGCCATCGCTGCCGTAGGCCATGAATGTGACGGTTGCGTCGTTAGGTGTGGGATTGACGATGGCAATGCCTGTGAAGACCCCCTTTTGGAAGGAGAGCCGAGGGAAATTCAGCTCGTGGCATGGCAGTCCATTCTGGGCGCTTGCCGACACAGGAATCAATCCCAGAAAGACAACCAGGCTCCAATGGCGAACTGCTCTCAAATGTGTCATAACTGCCTCCAATGCCGGGCCGGCCTCGGACGATTGAAACACCCGGCCTAAAAGTCCACCCGCAACGAAAAATCCAATTGCCGCTTGGGCACACAGGGATCCAGGTCGAGCGGGTCGGCCAAAAATGAATAGCGCCTGTCGAAAATGTTTTGAGCCCGCAAGGTGATCAGGCCGAACTTGCGGGGCATTTCGTAGGAAAGCGACACGTCGGTCGTCCAGACCTCAGTCCGGCGGGGAGGCCCCAGGGATCTCTTGGAATCCCTGACCAAGCGCCCGCTCTGGTTCAGGTAGTTTTCCTCCACCTGCAGGCTGAAGCCGTTGCGGCGCACCCAGAAGACCCCCAAACGGACTTCGTGCTGGTGGCGCAGGCTGGAAGGGTCCAGGCTGTGCTCCAGCGAATAGCGGCTCACCAGCGTCAGGTGGTCGTGGAGAAACTGGTTCCAGGCCAACTCTGCCCCGTAGGAGTTGCCGCTGAAATCGAAGAAGTCGAAGCCGCCGACGGGCGACTCCAGCGCTTGAGGGGTATTGTTGGCGCGAAAAAAAGCGGTGGACCGGATAAACGTGCCTGAACCCAGCTCCTGGTCCCAGGCCCAGTGGTAAGCGTTGCTGCGTGTCAAAAAAGGATCGTTCCGATCCAGTGCGAAACCATGGATGTGAGCCGGTTTCAGGCTTTCCTGGTTGCGGGTCTGCAGCACACGGGCCACCGCAAAACGCAAGGCCGTGCCATCTGAAGGATTGAACATCAAACCTCCCTGCGGACTCCACCTTGAAATCGGGCGCTCTACCTGATCCTCAACAGTTTCATTGTCGTGGTTGGACCAGTCGTAGTTCAGACCGGCGGTCAGGGTGAGCCAGGGAGCGATCTCGTAATCGCCTTGCACGAAAAACGTCTTAAAGCGGTTCTTGCGGCGGATCAGCTGCCCCTCGTTGGGAGGGAATCCGACGAAATTGAGCAGGTCGCGCCTGCGCAAGCGCCCTTCAAATAGGTCGACTCCATAGCGGAGCTTCAGCTTCTCGATATCGAGCAAGTGCGCCGCCTGGAAGTTCAGGTTGGGCCGCCGCTCGGAAAGGCGCAGATCGACCAGCATGCCCAGAATTGAGCCGAACTTGGGATCGTCGATCACCTGCTCGATCTGGCGCCCGGAAAAGAGCAGCACCAAATCGGAGCCGGGCCTGAGCCGGCGATGGTATCCGGCTTCCGCCCGAATGATGCGGGTGAAAAAGCGCAGGTCTTCGTCGACTTCATCGTTGACCAGGGGGCCGGCGCCCGGGTCGCCCTGGTTGGTTTGCTGGTGCGTATAGGAAACAAAGAAGTCGCTGTGGGGCGAGAGGGCGTACTTGAAAAGGGCGATCCCGGTATAGCTCTGCTCAAAGTTGTTGAGGGGCCGGAATCCCGTGCTGCGGTCATAGGTGAAGGCCGATTGGAAGGCGAAGCGCGCCGTCCCCCCGCTGGAGATGAGGGTGTCTCGGGAGGTGTCGAAGCTGCCGTACGACCCTTCGGCGGTCCAATCCATGCGCGGCTGCTCGAAAAGGGTGGTGTAGTCGTTGAAGCTGTTGAAGGAGTTGGCGTTGGCGGGCGCCAGCAGGCGTGCCCAGTGCAGTTCGGAGCCGGCCGCCAGGGTCATTCCCTTCAGATTCAGGAAAGTGTCGGCCAAGAAAAGGCGCGCCGAGTTGTTGGTGGGATCGTCCAGGCTGGAGCGGATGGCGCTCAGGTTGGCCCATTCGGCAAGCCCCAGGCGGTTGTAGGCAGTTGCCAGACGGACGTTGCGGGTGGCTCGGTCCTGGTCGAGCAGCAATCGGCTTCGGTAGACGGCGCGGTTGTCGTTCAAAGCGACCGATTCCCTGAAGGAGCGAACCGCCCGGCCGGGGAGGTTGAGGTCTTCCTGGAAGATCCCCTCGTAAAGGTGCGGAGTGGGGTCGCGGGGATCCAATCGGCGCGCCTCCTGCAAAGCCGCGAAGGCCATCTCGAATTCCCTTTGCTCGTAAAAGGCCTTGGCCAGATAGCTCTGGTAAAGCGAGATGCGCGGATCCAAGGTGGCGGCTTCCATCATCCGCAGGGCCGCCTCGGTAGTATTCCCCCGGCGCATCTCGACCAGCCCCAGGCCCAGCCGGGGACGGCTCAGCGAAGCGTCTAGCTGTACAGCTTTCTGAAAGGACTGCTGGGCCTCGCGGGTCCGGCCCCTTGCCAGCTGGATGAAGCCCTGCATGGAGTGGGCTTCGGCCACCAGGGGCGCCTGCTGCAAAGCCTGCTCGACCAGGGCTTGGGCACGGCCGGTGCGCCCTTCCCCGAAGAGGAGTTCGGCCAGCTGCAGGCGGGCCTGCAGGAATTGGGGATCGAGCTGCAAGGCTCTTTCAACCGAACGGCGTGCCTGGGGCAGATCAAAGAGGCTCTGCTGGGCCCGGCTCAGGTTGAGGTGAGCCGAGGGGGAGGCGGGATTGGCCTGAACCGCCCTTTGGGCTGCCTGCAAAGCCCCTCGGCGGTCGTTTTGAATCACCAGGACGTCGGAGAGCAATCCCTGGGCCAGGGCGTAGTGGTTGTCACTTGGCGGCAACGATTCCAGCAGGTTGCGGGCCGGCTGGACATCGCCCGAAACCAGGTCCAAGAGAGCTTTTTGCAGTCGCAGCGCACCGTCTTGGCCGGGCTCTTCAACCAAGCTGTAGGCCTGTGCCCAGTCGCCGAGGCGATAGTGAGCCAAAGACAGCCCCAATCGCGTCCGGGGCGCATCGGCCGGGCCTTGGGCCAGCTCACGGATCGCTTCTTCAGAGCGGTTCTGGGCCAGGTAAGTCCAGCCTCGAATGAGGGATGCCCGAGGTCCGGCCTGTCCGGAAAGGGCTTGCAGGGCCGCATCCAGACGGCCTTCGTCGAACTGGCGGCGTGCCGCTGCCAAGGGGGCGTCCGCAGGCGCCTGGGGATCCGCCGAGAAGGGGTAGTCGAGGGGGCTGACGGCGGCCGAGTAGAAGAAGGTCCACTGCACGGCATTGTCCGGATTGGCCAGGACCGTCTTGGTGGGCGCCTGTCCGGGGCGCGCTCGGCCTTGCTCGCCGGCGTTCACCAGAATGCTTCCCTGCTGGTTTTCGAATCTGGCCGCTCCTTCCAGTACCGTGATCACCGACTCTCCGTCCGGAGCCACCCGCAAATCGAGCTCGGTCCCGCGGATGGCCGCCGTCACGGCCGGTGTTTCGATCTTGATTCTGGACGGCTTTTTCTTGGAGCGTATCCAGACCTCTCCTACCGACAGTCCCAGGTCGCTTTCCGAGGGGCCGAAGAGCGTATCGACGAAACGCTGGAACAGGCTGCTGGAACGGCGGACCGCCTTGAAATCCACACGGCTGTTGGCGTGAACCTTGAATTGGGTCTCGTCGGCCAGCAAGAGGACGGCCCGGCTCTTGGCCAGGGTGCGCAGGGAGGAGACGGCATAAAGCTCTTGGTCGACAGCGGCGGGCACCCAGTTGGTTTCCAGCACATCGACCCGGTTCTGGACGCTCAGCACTTTGCCGGCATACTCCCGCTGGCTCTGAGCTGAAAGGGAAGACAGCCCAGCCATGAGCAGGAATGCGGTTGCTGCAAGTACTCTCCTGACGAGAAGCGGTCTTAGCGGCATTCGAGAGAGAATCAAATAGCTGAGACAGAATAGGAGGCATGAAGCAGCCGCCGAAAGTCTGCCCACGGACGGCGTCAAGCCTTCCTGTTGTCTAAATCATTAATGAAATTCTACAAAACAAAACATATATGCATTCACATTGTTTGTCAAGAATGCAGCCCAAAATAGTACTGAATTACGACGGAGTTGCTGTGGCGAAGTTTACTGAGGACCGTAAGTCAGACACCACCGGCGGACGAATCAATTTGCGAGTGAATTGCCGATGATTGCCATGCGCATGCACCTCAACTTTTGGATGCCTGCACTTTGTGCATTGGTTGCTTTGATTCCTTCGTCGCGGCTCGAAGCTCCTGGGCGACGCGTTCCGCCAAAAAGACCTTGAGCAGCGACTGGTAAGGCACGTCACGCTTGTTGGCCAGGATTTTCAGGTTTTCGAGCAGGGATTCCGGAATGCGTAGGGAAATGGTTTTGGTGGAAGGCTTGAGCTTGGGCAGTGAAACGCGCCTGGCCTGGCTCCAGTCGATGTAATCGGCTGAATCTTCCCTTGCCCAGAACTGCCGTTCCTCGTCTTCCGACTCAAATCTCGGGATCTGCTTCAAATTCTTTGGCGCTGGCATCTAGGTATCGCCCCTCCGCGTCATGTCGCGTGCCGAGATGACGCGGATCAGTATTGTCAATAAATGTGAGCCTCAGTGCCCTTTGTGCCTCGGTGGCTTCCCGATTCTCATTCGAAGGGCAATTCGTGCAGGAAAAAAACCACCATCCGCTCCGCATTCTTGGAGCCCCAGCTTTCGAAGCCCCCTAATTGGCTATAGCCAGAGCGCATGCGCGCGTGGCTGCGCGAGGCGATGCGTTGGATGTAGGTGTCAAAGAAAAGGTGGGGATCCCGCTGGCCCGATGTGCGGCGGTGCTCGGAGACAGGGTACTTTTTCATCTCCTGGCGGGTGAAGCGGTCCAGGTCGTCGAAGTAGCGCCGGAAAAGGGTCACCTGGGATTTGTCGGTGGAAGGGCCGTGGCCGTGGACCAAGTGGTCGATGTCGAGCTTTTCCACCTTCTGCAAGGCCCGCCGGAAGTGGCGCAGGTCGGTGCCTTCCAGGTAGCGGTAGGGGACGCCGTAGGAGCGCACCGCGTCCACCCACATCAGCACCTTGTCCTGAGGCAGGTAAATGGCGATGTTGGACTCGGATTCGATTCGGCCCAGGTGCATCAGGCGGACCAGCTTGCCTCCCAGGCGCAGCTCGTGCTCGTCGCCCACCAGCAGGTCGGGCGGGACGATGGCCTGCACCCCCCTGCCGCGGATCACGGGCAGGGCGCTTTGATGGGCCACGAAGCGGGCGCCGTCTGGCTGAAAGACGCTGCCGCCGCCGATGTGGTCGGTGTGGTCGTGGCTGTAGATCACGTAGCGGACGGGCTGGTCGGTCACCTTGCGGATCTCTCGCAGGTAGAGCGGCGCAGCCTGAGGGCTGATGGGGTCGGTGGCGATGACTCCTTCAGCGGTGACCACGAAGATGTTGCTGTGAAACCCGAAGCGGAACAGGTAGACGTCTGAGGTGAGTTGGGTGACCGAGGCTTGCTGGGCCAGCAGAGGAGAGGCGAAAAGGAGCAGTGAGAGGAGGTTCACGCAGAGGCGAAGAGGCGCAGAGGAAGAAGAGGCGGAGGAGAAAGGGAATCGGTTGGCTGCCGTTTCCTTGCTGTTCAAACTCTTCTTCCTCTCAGCGCCTGTGCGCCTCTGCGTGAAAGATCAGAACAGGAACTTGATGGCGAACTGGATCTGCCGTGAGGTGGTGACGGTGTTGGTCAGCCGCCCGGCGGCAGGATTCAGGATCGCGTCAAAGCCTGTCAGTGTAAAGGCTGGCGCAAAGGCCGCCCTGGCACCTCCCTGCGGGGTTCCGAAGTTGGCCCGGTTGAAGAGGTTGAAGATCTCGAAACGGAACTGGAAATCGACCTCTTCGCTCAGGGCGGTGGTCTTGAAGAAGGACAAGTCGAAGTTGGCCAGCCCCGGCCCGTCGGCCGTGTTGCGTCCCACGTCCCCCAAAAAGCCCGGCGTCTGCAACTCGAAGTTGGTGGCATCGAACCAGTTGGCAGGGTTGCCGGTGATGGGATTGTTGTTGGCGCCCGGCACCAGGTTGGGACGATCGTGGCGAAAGGGGCCGATGGCAGCCGTGCGGGCCCTGTCGAACAGGTTGATGATGGTGAAGGGGTTGCCGTCGGCCAGTGTCAAAATCCCGTTCACCTGCCATCCCTTGGCCAGCCAGAAGGCATTATCGCCGACGGGCAGCTCCCAGGTGAAGTTGGCCGAGAACTTCCGGCCCACGTGGAATCCCGACAGGCTCTTGTCCAGATGCGGGTTTTGGTAGTCGAAGAGGATGGGCGGAGCGTTTTCGAAGTCGCGCAGGATGGGCGGCGTATCGTCGATGGTCTTGGACCAGGTGTAGGTCAATTGGAATTGATATCCCTTGTCGAAGCGCTTGCGCAGCCCCAGCGCCAAGCCATGGTAGCTGGAGTTGCCGCCGAAGTCCCTCAGGTTGAAGGCGTTCAAAGAGGGGAAGCCAAGGGTGATTTCGCGCAATGGAGGACCGCCGGGAAAGAAGCCGGCAGGAGCGTCGGGAGGGCAGAAGGGATTGTTGGGGCAGCGGCGTCGGAAATTCAACTCGGTGGGGCGGGCCAGATGCACTCCACGGTTGGCCAGATAGGCTGCCTGGGCCACCCAGCCGGGCGCCAATTCGCGCTGAAGGCTGAGGTTCCACTGCACGGTATAGGGCATTTGTGCGTTGTATTGCAGAGGGAAGACGATATTGGGGGTGAACGGCTCAGCAGGGGCAAAGAATGGATAGCGGGCGTCGGCGCCCGGGCCTCCCACCAGGGTAGTCTGGGTACGCCCGACGTTTTGGCTGAGCCGAAAGACGAAGTTCAGGTTGGCTTCATTGAGCTGCTGGAAGAAAAGTCCGAAGCCGCCCCGGATGGAGGTCTTTCCCGATCCGGTGGGATCCCAGGCGAATCCCAGCCGCGGCGCAAAGTTCTTCTTGCCGGGGTTTTGGATGGGCTTTTTGCCCACCACGGGTTCAAAGCCGCTTTCCAGGCTGCCCCGATAGTTGATCACGTCCGCCCCGCTGGCCACCGAGGGCGTAGTCATGATCTCATGCCGCACGCCCAGGTTGAGGGTGAGGCGGGGGCTGACTTTCCAGTCGTCCTGGATGTACCATCCGAAGACCGAAAAACGCTGGTCGGTGAAGTAGTCGGTTTCAGGATCATCGATCACAACCGATACCGGATTGCCGACCAGAAAGTTGTCCAGGCCCTCGAAGGCCCACTGGCCGCCAGGTTGAAAAGTACGGTCGTCGTTGTAGTGAAAGCGCTTGAAGACCGCTCCGAATTTCAAGTTGTGGCTGCCGGTTGAGTAGATCAGATCCTCGTTGAACTGGAACTGGTCAGGAACCGTCGAACCGATGCTGCCTTGGCAGCCTGCGATCACCAGTCCGATGACGTTGATGCAGCCCACTCCGGTATTGTCCTGAAAGAAGCTCAGTTCGGGGGCGATGCTGATGGGCAGCTCGGGCACGATCTGGGTCGAGCGGTTCCAGCCGAAACGGGCTGTGTTGAGCAGCGCCGGGCTCAGCACGGCCGTGTAGCTGGCAGCGAAAAGCTGCTGGCGGCTCTCGCGTCCCAGGCGGTTGGGCGGCAGTCCGCCCGAAGCGCTGAGGCTTTCGGCATCGTCAATCGAATAGCGCACAAAAAAACTGCTGTTGTTCTCAAAGTTGTGGTCGACCTTGACCAGAAAGAAGTCCTCGTCGGTGGGGACGTTCTGGCTGAAGATGAACTCTGCGGAGCCGTCCCCGAAGACACGCCCGTTGGGCAGGGGGAAGAGCTGAAAAAAGAGGGCTGAATTGGGGCTCACCTCAACGCCGGCAGGCAAGGTCTGCCCGTCGCGGGCCGCTTGGGTGATGGTGCGGGGCCGTCGGGTCACCCCCAGACGGTCGCGCAGCCCTTCATAGCTGACAAAGAAGAAAGTGCTGTCTTCCTGGATGGGTCCGCCGATGGTGACGCCGAACTGGTTGCGCTTGAATTCGGGCTGGCCTCCCCGGTCGCCGGGATTGGAGGGGTCGGTGTCGAAGAAATTGCGTGCGTCCAGGTTGTCGTTGCGATGGAACCAAAAGGCCGAGCCATGGATGTCGTTGGTGCCCGATTTGGTGGCCGTGTTGATGGTGCCTCCGGCGGAGCGCCCGAATTCGGCGCTGTAGTTGCTGGCCAGAACCTCGAATTGCTGCAAGGTGTCCACGCCCAGCAGCACGCCGGCCGCGCTGCCGGGGGCATTGCCGTAGGCGTCGACGGCATCGATGCCGTCGACCAGGATGTTGCTCAGTTCGGGGCGTAGGCCGTTGATCACCAGGCGCACTCCCGTACCGCCGAAATCGGTCCCGGTACCGGCGCTGGAGAGGGTGTTCTTAAAGGAAGTCACGCCTGCCTCAAGGGTCACCAAGTCGCCGAAAGAACGTCCGTTGAGGGGCAGGTCCTGGATCTGGCTCTCCTCGACCAGATTGGTGATGGTGGCTGTGCTGGTGTTGACCTTGACCGCTTGGCCCCGCACGATGACCTCTTCGGTCATCTCTCCCACGCTCATCGAGAAATTGACTACGGCAGTTGCATTCAGGTTGACGCGGACGCCCTGCTGAACGGCTTTTTGAAAGCCCGACAGTTCGGCCGTCAGCTCGTACTCGCCCAGTGCCACCGCCTGGATCGAGAAGCGCCCCTCGTCGTCGCTGATCGTGCTGCGCTGTTGCCCGGTGTTGACATTGCGCAGCGTGATTTCAACGCCGGGCAACACCCCGCCGGACTGGTCCGAAACCGTCCCGGAGACAGCCCCGGTCGTTTGGGCCAGCAGGGACGGGCTCAGGCAAAGGGCCGCCAGCAGCAGTGCAAGCAGCGGCCGGGTCCATGGGCACCGGTAGGCAAAGCCCCGCACAGTCATAGTCTTACCTCCTGAAAGTTGTGGGATGCTCGGATGAGCCGACCTCGGCTCGGGCGGTAAATCGGCTTCCCAAGCCATTTTCGTCTGTCTAGACTCGCCAACGACATATGGTGTATTCCCAGAGTAGGGGCTGCTCCCAGCCCCGTCAAGCTTTCAACCGGAATATTTCGAATTCGACCTATTCGGGCGAGTTGTCAGTTGGAGAGCCTGGTCCAAAGTCCAAGGTCCAAAGTCCAAAGTCCAAGGTCCAAGGTCCAAGGTCCAAGGTTCCGGATCCTTCTTCCTGAATCCTCTCGGTCTGAGGCTGCGCCTTGTTAGGATTTCACCAGTCCCCGATCGACGGGGATGGTCTGCCCTGTTACGGCGCTGCTCCATTGCGAGGCCAAAAAGAGAACCGTTCCCACCACCTCGCCAGCCTCCAGCCTGACAGGAATGGACTGCTGGGCCACGGTGGACTGCAAAACGCGCTCAAAAGCCTCGCCCAACCCCTGCGAAGCCGCATCGTCGACCAGCCCCGGCGCCACCGCGTTGACCCGGACTCCGTGATGCCCCAATTCGGTGGCCAGGGCGCGGGTCATGGCGATCAAGGCGCCTTTGGAAGCCACGTAGTGCAGCATCATGGGAGATCCCCTCAAAGCCGAGGCAGAGGCCAGATTGACGATTGCGCCCCGCGATTCGATGAGCGGCTGCAGCAGCTCGCGCACCATCAAATAAGCGCCCCGCACGTTCACAGCCATGACGCGATCCCACTCCTGCAGGTCCAGGCCTTGCAGCGGCGTCATCTTCAGTCCCCCGTAAAGTGCGGCATTGTTGACCACAACGTCCACCTTGGGGCAGTGGTCCCGAATTGTTCGGCAGCCCTGCCGGATGCTGTCGGGGTCGGCCAAGTCGATGTGGACGCGCAGGTTCAGATCGACATCGTCCAACGACGCCAAATCGACTCCCACCACCTGAGCCCCGTGAGCGGCAAACCCGGAGGCCAATTCCCGCCCGATTCCCCCGGCAGCCCCGGTCAGCACGACGATCTTGTTGTCGAGTCCAAGGTCCATTTCAATTGGTCGCCCGCGTTGCGCAGTTGGAGATCTTGGTCCAAAGTCCAAGGTCCAAGGTCCAAGGTCCAAGGTCTGCAGAAGGTATCATCTTGCTGCCAACTGCCAACTGCCAACTGCCAACTGCCAACTGCCAACTGCCAACTGCCAACTGCCAACTGCCAACTCAGTGCACCCTCCCCGGGGTGA
>JANQFM010000775.1 GCA_028277865.1 Acidobacteriota bacterium | reverse complement strand
CGCATCGAGGACGTGATCCGCGATGTGGACGTGGCCTACCTGGACGGCTCCTTTTACGCCAACGGAGAGATACCGGGCCGCGACATGTCCGGCTTCCCTCATCCTTTCATCAGCCACAGCATGCAGCGCTTTGAGCCTTTGCCCCTCCAAGAGCGCAGCAAGGTCCGATTCATCCACCTCAACCATACCAATCCCGCCCTTCTCTCCGACAGCCCGGCCCGGCGAGCCATCCAAGCAGCCGGATTCCGGGTCGCCGAAGAGCTGGAGGTCTTCGAGTTGTAGTCTTGCCATCGGGTCGCCCCATCTCGGAGCTTCCACATATTGGACCTCTTGATCGCATTTACGGTAGGCCCGATTTGAGGTAGAATTCTAAACTCATGGTGAAGCAACGGCATACTTTTACAAATTGATGGATCGGCTATCCGGTGCAGTCTTGGAAGCTTGCGAGAATTCGAGATGATCCCATCTTGTCCCTGAAAGGGACGGATTCGCCAGCCCAGGGCAAGCATTGGACGAGCCCCCGCGAGGCCCAGGCGCCGCCCTGGCTTTTCGCCGGCTCCAGTCTCTGAAACCCTGCAAGGGTGAGATAAGCCCGCGCCGACGCCGACCTCGAAGCTCCCACAGTCGCAGCGTCTATTTCTCCCTTTCAGGGATTTTCCCAAGTTTTTGGCTGCAACCCAGGGTTTTCGCCCCGGACTCGCTGGGCTCGTCCGAGGCTTCACCCTGGGCTGGCGAATTTCTCCCTTTCAGGGATTGAGAAGTTGCCGCCTTTCCTTCCGGCAGGAGTCCTGAAATTAAGAATTCAAACGCATCAAGACACGGCCCCAAAGGAGATGGCCCCCAGGAGGTGATCATGACGACGCAGGAATACGAAGAGCAGATCCGGAATCAAATTTCCGAGGTTGCCAGATACCATGCTGAGGCTGCCAGGCTCCTGGCTGAGATTCGGCAGATTCACAAAGAGGTCGAAGAGGAATCGAAACGCCGTCAGTAAGAATTTGAAGATTACCCGGAGATTGACGCAGCGCCGGTTTCCACGAGCAGCAGATTCGGCTGGTTGACGGAAGGCATGGCCTTGCCCTCCATGCAAGAGATTCTTCGAGAGCGCTTTCACATCAAGCTAATAGCGCCTTGCATTCGGGTCAGCTACAACGACCGCATCAGGGAATTGGATGTGCTGGCCTGCTCCGACGATGAGGCATACGTTATAGAGGTCAAAAGCCACTTCAAGGAGCCTGCAGCAACTGCTGCGGACTCTCAAGAGCTTCCCAGACCTCTTTCCGAGCCTGCGCGGCTGCAAGCTGTACGGCATCCTGGCCGCCGTAGACACCACCCCCGAGATGCGCCTGGGAGTCCTGCGCCAGGGCATCTATTTTGCCCGCATCAACGAAGACGTCTTTCGGCTGGATGTCCCCGAGGGATTCCGCCCTCGAGCCTTCCCCAATCCCCCTCCGAATTAGAGGCCCGCATTGCGTCTTCAGCGTCTTTGCGCGAAACTCAGAGCGGGAGGACTCGATGAAACTTCGATACGCTTGTGCCTGGATTCCCTTGCTGGCGATCAGCTGCGCCCTGGCCTCGGCTCAGGACGATGATTCCCTGGACGCCAAGCGCCCTATGGAGATCGAGGATTTGCTGGCCTTCAAATCGCTGGGCAGCATCTCCATCAGCCCCGACGGACGCTGGGTTGCCTACGTGGTCACGCAGAGGGACTTCGATGAGAACGTCAACAATTCGGACCTGTGGCTGGTCTCCGTTAAAGAAGGAACGCCGATTCGACTGACCTACGGTTCCAAGTCCGACGACTCGCCTCAGTGGGCGCCGGACAGTACCTGGCTGGCCTTCCGCTCCAGCCGAGGCGAAAAGCCAAACATATGGGGAATCTCCCCGCATGGAGGAGAGGCCTGGCCGGTTACGGAGAATGAAACGGCTGTGGGCGGCTTCCGAATCTCGCCGGACGGTGGATCGATTGCCTTTGCCGCAAGCGAAAAGAAAAGCGACGATCAGGAAAAACAGGAAAAAGAGCGGGGACGCCCCATCGTCTGGGACGAGCACTACCACGATCAGTGGACCCGCCTCTGGGTGGCGCCACTGGAAGATCGCCGCGCCGGCAAAGCCCGCAAGCTGCCCACTGAGGGCCTGCAGGTCACAGCCGCACTCTTCTCGCCCGACTCGAAGCAAATCGCCTTCGGCGCACGTCCTTCGCCCACGCTTCGAAGCTATATTCGCGGAGCGGTCTACCTGATCGATGCCCAGGCAAAGGAGGACGCCCAGCCCCGCCAGGTGACTCAAATGCCGGGAGGCGCCACTCCCGTCGATTGGAGCGCCCACCACGGCCTGATTGCCTCGGCCAGCGGCAAGGAGCGGGGAACCTACAACCGGCAACTGTGGCACGTCCCGCTGAAGGGAGGCGAACCTGTCTCTTTGACGGCAGGACTCGATGAGCACGCCGGCTTCGTGGCAGCCACCTCCGATTCGCTCTATGTCGAAGCGGCCAAGGCCTCATTGCGGGGGCTCTACCGGATTCCAGCCCGGCAAGGACAGGCTGTGGGAGATCCGGTCGCCTTGACCGGCGGCAAGCTCTTTTACCGGCGATTCTCGGCCAGCAAGGACGGTTCGCTGCTCGCATTCAGCGCCGAAAGCGGCCGCCAGGCACCCGAAGTCTACGTCGCCCCGTCCTCCTCGATGAAGCCGCGCCAACTAACAAATATTGACTCCGAAGTGGAAAAGTTCGCCCTGGGCGAGCAGCGCGTCGTCCGATGGAAGTCGCGCGCCGACGGCGAGCCGATCGAAGGGATTCTGACCCTTCCCGTCGGCTACCGCAAAGGGCAGCGGGCACCATTGCTGCTGATCATTCATGGAGGGCCTGCCGGGGTTTCAAGCGACAGCTTCACACCCCGCCGCGGCGCCTATCCTCTTCAGGTTTTCGCTGGCAAGGGCTACGCGGTCCTGCAGCCCAACTACCGCGGTTCGACCGGCTACGGCGAACGATTCCGGGGGCTCAACAGGGGAGACATCTCGGGCCGCGACTGGGTCGACATCGACTCGGGCGTCGACGAGTTGATCCGCCAAGGCATCGCCGACCCCCAGCGACTGGGAATCATGGGCTGGAGCTTCGGAGGCCACCACACCTTCTGGGGAATCACTCAAACCGACCGCTACAAAGCCGCCAGTGCCGGCGCCGGCGCCAACGATCTCATCTCGATGTACTCCCAGACCGACATTCCCGACTTCTATCACACCTACCTGGGACCCAAGCCTTGGGAGGACTTCGAACTCTATGAAGAGCGCTCCGCCTACCGGCGAGTGGACAAGGTCACCACGCCCCTGCTCATCCAGGTGGGAGAAAAGGACGAACGGGTGCCGGCTGAGCAAAGCATCCAGTTTTACGTGGCGCTGCGCAGCATCGGAAAAGCCGAAACCCAGCTGATCGTCTATCCCGGCCAACCTCACGGCGTCCGCGACCCCCGACTGGTGCGTGACCTGTTGACCCGCAATCTGGAATGGTTCACACGCTGGATTCCGGTGGGATGAGAAGGAGTCAGGAGTCAGGAGTCTGGTAAAGGGGAGAGAGTCAAAGTTCCACAGTTCTTGAGAGTGGAAGATCTTCTCCAGCTCGATCTTGGAGAAACTGACAACTGATCCCCTTCCTGATTCTCTCCTATGCAGTTTCTTTCAAGACTTCGAGATATTCTCCCAGGATCTTGCTGTCTTCGGAGGACACCTTGGCGAAGCAGATCCCCGCCTCGACCATCTGGTTGCTGGTTTGCTTGCATTCGCGGATTTGGCCTGGAAGGGAAAGCGCTTGGGGAGCACCGGGTAAAGAGAGGTGCAAAGTCACCGGCGGATGGTCTTCTTCCTGATGCAAAGCCGAGTCTTCGGGTATTCGAGCCCGGATGCAACAGCCTCCCCGGCTGATGTCCAGCAAGATGCAGGAGTGCTTTTCAGATCCCTCCTGCAGCAAAGCGGGGCACAAGGCAGCGAAACGCTGGCTGCTGCGCAGATCGACCTTCTCGATCGAAGTCGGGAAAGAAAGGAAAAGCAGTCGGCTGGGCCGGCTCAACGCCTGGCGGACTTGGCAGCGAAAGCCTTGCACCCTTCCTGAAGACAAAAAGCGGCCGACGATGACACGCCCCAGGTAGTATTGATCACGGATATAATCCGACGACTCGGAGACCGGAGTGGTGATGAGCAGAAAATTCTCCTGGTCCGAACCGACAAGGCGGCTTTCCAGACGCTCGCCCACCCCCTCGACGTCGACCATCAGGCGGGTTCCCAGCGGGATGGCCAGCTCATCGACGACTTGAATCTCTTCTTGGCTACCGGCTCCTTCCACGGTCAGTCCCTGGTACAACTATGGACAAGAAAGTTGAGGCAAATGACTCTTATATCTCTATCACGATCTAGCGGCCCGTTGAAAGTGTGAAGCGGCATTATGAGCTTGGGAACAAAGAGCGCGAAAGTCCTACGAGATTCCCGCGAAATCTCTTGTGGAATTTTTGCGGCTCTGCAAATCACTCCAGGGCCAGCAGGTCGACCAGTTCTTCGGGGTCGGCGATGAGGAAGTGGCGGGATTCGACGCTGAGCAGGTTTTCGTGCTGCAGCTGGCTGAGGACCCGAGTGGCCGTTTCGCGGGAAATGCCGGTGATGTCGGCCAACTCCTTGTGGGTCAGCTGAAGGCGGATACGGGTTCCCCGGTCGGTCTCCTCCCCCTTTTTTTGGCAGAGCTGATAAAGGGCGGTGCGGATGCGGGAGTCGGCGTTGTGGAAGGTGAGCACTTCGATCTGCGACCAGGCGTCGCGGCAACGGGCGCAGAGCATTTTGAGCAGCGTCTGGTTGATCTTGGGGTTGTCGCCTAGCAATTGCCGGAACTTGGTGGCGCCCAGCGAAAAAATGGAGGTGTTGACGACAGCCGTCACAGTGGCGGGAGTGGTGCCGCCGTCGATCAGGGCCATCTCGCCGAAGTACTCGCCGGTTTCGTGAAAAGCCAGGATCATTTCCTTGCCGCTGGGCAGAAGGCGCGACACCTTGACGCGGCCCGCGCTCACCACATACATGTACTGGCCGGTGTCTTCTTCAAAGAAGATAATCTCATTACGCTTGTAGTGTCGTTCCTGGAAGTACTTGGCGACTTCAATCAGTTCTTCGTCTTGCAACTGGTTGAAGAGCCCCACCTTGCGCAGAAACTCGATTTTGTCTGTCATCGGCCCCTCATTGCATCGAGATGCTTTGCCAACCATTTCATTTGGTAGCGCTTCTCCAGTTCAGCCATCTCCGGCTTCACCCGCTGCAGGTCTGCCAGGTGCGCCTGAACACGTCCCAACAGCGGTTCGGCCTCAAAACTCCACTTCGCCGAGTCCAGCGCTGCGGCTGCCCCCTGACGGGCGTGGTAGTGGCCGAAGGCCCTTGCCGCCGGATAGAAAAAGAACAAATTCGGACCGGGCACCGGCGTCAGCAGACTTCCCAGAACTGCCAGAATTCCGTTCACCCAAAGCCATGTTCTATGGTAATTATACCGAAGCTTGAGAAAACGGCGAAACCTTTCATCGGCTTCCCTCCAATCCCAACTGGGCGGGTGAACAATGCGCAGCCCATGGGCTCCTCGCAGTTCACTGCATACCTTTTCGTGATGATCGAGCCTTTCCTTTAGGCTTTGGTAGCTGCGCCGCACTTTGTCCACCAGCCGATCCCAGCGGCTGCTGAGGCGTCCGGTGCGTTGCTTCTTGCCTGGTCTAGGCTGCAAAAAGGCAATGAGATTGCCCTTCTCAGAATGCAGCAAGAGCAGATTGAGTCGAACTGGCTGTGATGTTTTTGCCACTGCTCAGTTGTCAGTCAGGGGCTCCAAGGTCGATGTGGGGCAGAGGTTCCAGTTTCCGGGATAATCAGGCACTTTCTCGACTGCGAACCGGCCCCCCGCAATCCCCCGGCCTCGGCCCTTACCTTCCCGACTTCTTCCCTCCCTCTTTGCGCAAGGCGAGGACCAGGCAGAAGAGGAAGCCGCCCCAGACGACGCTCAGGATGACAATCATGGTCAACAGGCTTGCAGTACTCATTGCCGCACCGTCCTTTCGGCCAAATAGCGGTTGATGCCCAGCAACAGCGCCAAGATGACGATCCATTGCAGCAGGCAGGTTCCGACAGATTCCTTGGAGAAGGGATACCACCAGCCTGTCGGATCGCCCAGGATGACTTGAGAGAACCACCACACGATCAAGATGATGACTTGGGCGGGGATCGCGTATTGAATGACCAGGCTATACCAGCGCCCCACCCGGATGTCGCTGCTGTCGGCGTTGATCTCGTGGCGCCTGAAGCGTTCTGCGCCATGGGAAATGACAGCGATGGCGACAAAGGCGCCGCTGAGCATCAGGGCCATCCCCCACACCCAGTCCTGGTTGAGGAAGAAATCGATGCTCAGCGCCGAAGGCAGCCCCAAGGCAATGGCTGCGCCGTAGACCATGGTCAATGCAGATCGGCGAGCCAGTCCCATATCCATCAGTACCCGCGTGGAAAGCTCGAACATCGAAATCAAGGAACTGAGCGCCGCGAAAGAAAGGGCCAGGAAGAAGAATGTGGCAAAGAAAGCGCCGCCCGCCATTTGGCCAAACAGTTGAGGGATCCAGATGAAGGTGAGGCCTGTGTTGGCCGGGCCCGGCTGCTGGATCACCTGGACGGCTTGATCGGGGATGGTGGCAAAAACAGTGCAGAAGACCAGGATGCCTGCCAGCAGCGAAACGGAGTTGTTGCCCAATCCGACCAGGGCGGCATTGAGGGCAACGTCCTCTCGGCGGCGCATGTAAACGGCATAGGTGAGGATCAACCCCCATCCGGCGCCGGTGTCCCAGGCATTCTGGGTCAATGCCTGCAGCCACACACGGTAGTCGAGCAGTGCCTGCAGGTCGGGCGTGAACAGATAGGCCAGCCCTGCCGAGGCGCCTGGCAGCGTGACAGCCCGGATGGCCGAGGCAATGATCAAGAGGAGCAAGGCGGGGACCAGAAAGCGGTTGACCCTTTCGATTCCGTTGACTACCCCCCGCACAATGACGAGGGCAGCCGCACTGGCCGCCACCAGGTGAAAAAGGATGGGTTGCCAGCCCGAGGCGGCAAAGGCCTCGAAGGCGGCCTGGTGATCCTCCAAGCCCAAGAGCTGGCCGCTGGCCGCCAGCAGCAGGTAGCGGATGCACCAGCCCGCCACCACCGAGTAGTAGAACATGATGGCCGTGGCCACGAAGCCGACGAAAGCGCCCATCCAGGCGTACTTCTTCCCCATCATGATCACGAAGGAGCCCACCGTGCCGTGGCGGGTCTTCTTGCCGATGGCAAACTCGGCCATGATCAAAGGGATGCTCCACATGAAAAGGAAAATCACCCAGGGGATGAGGAAGGATCCCCCTCCGTTGGCGGCTGCGATGCGGGGAAAGCGCCAGATGTTCCCAGTTCCCACGGCGATGCCTATGACGGCCAGGATCATCCCCCAGCGGGAGGTGAAGTGCTCTGCGATCTCTACGGCTCTCACGGTTCGATTTCCTCCGCAGCTTTGAGGTATTGGCCGACGCGCTGAGATGGGAAGGGATGGCTGGCCAGATCGGAGATCACAGCCACCGAGTCTGCACCGGCAGCCCACAGCGCCCGGGCCCTTCGCAGGTCGATCCCCCCGATGGCCACGACGGGCAGGCGGCTGGCTTTGGCCAATTCCCGGAAGGCCTCCAAGCCGACTTCGGGATTGGCGCCGGGTTTGGTGCTGCTGCTGAAGACAGGTCCGATCGCCAGGTAGTCGATGGGACGGCCTTGGGCGTCCTGGAACTGAGTGCGGTTATGGGTGGAGAGGCCGATGAGGGCTTCGGTCCCCATCAAACGTCGGGCTGCTTCGACGGGAAGGTCATCCTGCCCCAAATGAACCCCGTCAGCCTGCACGGCCAAGGCAAGGTCCACCCGGTTGTTGACAATCAAGAGAGCTTCGAAGCGTCGGCAAAGCGTCCTCACTTCCAGCAAAAGCCGATGCAATAACGCGTCGGACATCTCATTTTCACGCACCTGGATCAGGGAAGCGCCGCCGGACAGAAACTCGTCCGCCAACTTCAGGGTCTGCTTGTGGCGGCCGCTGGAGGCGATGGGATAGAGCTTGCTCGGGGAAAACAGCGGTGTGTGTTTTGGATTTGCTGCTTGGGACAACCTGCTTCCCTTTCCAGCCGCAAACTTTCCGTTTCAAGCCTGCACAAAGTGATGGCAGGCGGAATTGTTGCACGTCCGATGGGGCAAGTCCAGAAGATGCCTGATGCAATGCCGGCGAGGCAAAGCCAGCTAGCCGAAGTGGACCGTGCGGCGCTTGCGCAGCAATTCGGCCAGGAAGGCGGCGCTGACGCAGCCCTGTATCAGGCCGAAGCTCAGACCAACCAGGACGGCTTTGTGCCATCCGGCGCCGCCGGCGTAAGGGAAGATGAGCAAGGTGAACAGCATTGCTGACAGGACCGAAAGGGAATTGACCAGCGTCCACCAGGCTGTCGTCCCGAAATTTCGCCGCAAGACGAGCCACTGCAGCACTCCGGCAGGCAATGCGGCAGCAAGGACTAAGGCGATGGCTGCCAAGTCGGAAATGGATTGAGGAATCCGTTGAAGAATCCAGGCGAAAATCGCCCATCCCCCCAGGCTGGCTGCAAGCCAAGGCAGCCAGATCTTTTGCGCAGACTGCCAATGACGCAAGAGCAAGGCCTGGCAAAGGGATGCCGCAGACCCTGCCAACAACCATCCCCCGGGCCAGGCGAAATCCCGCCCCATCGGGAAGGCGATCGCCCATCCGACGGCCCATGTCAATACCCACAGCAACCAGTTCAGCCTGTAATTGGAATCTCTTTCGATCATGCGACCTCCGTCTTCCCCTCCACCAACACCTTGTGCCCGCACTCCTTTTCCTTGCAGTAGCGGATCAGCCCTTCTTTCTTGGTGTTGCGCTCCAGCAGGAAGGGTGCCTTGCACTGGGGGCAGGCCTGGGGGACAGCCTTGGACCACAGGACGTACTTGCAGTCGGGATAGCGGTTGCAGCCCCAAAACGGCTTGCCGCGCCGCGACCTTTTCTCGACGATCTCGCCTTGGCCGCACTCGGGGCATTGGACTCCGGTGCCCTGACGCTGGATGAATCGGCATTCGGGATAGTTGCTGCAGGCCGTAAACTCCCCAAACCGCCCCTGCTTGACCACCAATTGCGAACCGCACTTGGGGCAGGGCTCCTGAAGAGGACGGTCTTTTTGGACCTTCCTTTGGCCCTTCACTTCGATGGTGCGCTTGGTGTTCTTGCACTCCGGGTAGCCGCTGCAAGCCAGGAACTCTCCATAACGCCCTTTCTTGAGCACCATGGGCTTGCCGCACTTTTCGCAGGCTTCCCCTTCGAAGGCGGCATTTTCCTTGGCCTCGTCGGCTTGGTCGTTGCCGGTCAGCTCGCGGGTGTTCTTGCACTCCGGGTAGCGGGAGCAGGCCATGAAGCGTCCGAAGCGCCCCCATTTGATGACCATCTCTCCCTGGCCGCACTTTTCACACTCAATACCCGTCTGTTCCTCTTGCTTCTTGAGGTTTTTCATCTCCCTTCGAGCCTTCAATAGCTCCTTGGAAAACCCATCGTAGAAGCGCTCCAGGGTCTGAACCCAGTCCTCCTTGCCGTTTTCGATCTCATCCAGATGCTGCTCCATCTTGGCGGTATAGTCGTAGTCAAAAAGCTCCTGAAAGGAGTGAATTAGCAGATCGGTGACCACTTCGCCGGTGTGAGAGGGGACAAAGCGGCCTTCTTCCTTGCCCACATACTCGCGGTTCTGGATGACGGTGATGGTTTGGGCATAGGTGGAGGGCCTGCCGATGCCTTTCTCTTCCAGGGCCTTGACCAGGGTGGCCTCGCTGTAGCGCGGCGGCGGCTGGGTGAATTTTTGCTCCGGAACCACTTTCTCGGCCACCAGCTTCTCTCCGGCCTTGACATCGGGCAGCAAGGCATCGCCGCCACTTTTCTTGTCGGCCTTCTTTCGGCCTTCCTGGTAAACGCGCAAAAAGCCGTCGAACTTGAGGATTGAGCCCATGGCCCGGAATATGACCCGGTCGGCTTGGACGTCGATTTCCGTTTGGTCAAACAGGGCCGGCTTCATCTGCGAAGCCACGAAGCGCCTCCAGATCAGTTCGTAAAGCCGGTACTCGTCGCGTCCCAGCAGAGATTTCACTTGCTGTGGAGTACGTGCTGAGGAGGTGGGGCGGATGGCTTCGTGGGCGTCCTGGGCGCCTTTCTTTCCCCGGTAGACGATCGGACGGCCGGGCAAGTATGGTGCGCCGAAGGCCTCGCCGATGTAAGCGCGCACCTCCTGCAAGGCTGTCTGGGAAACGCGGGTGGAATCGGTTCGCATGTAGGTGATCAGCCCGGTGCTGCCTTCGTCTCCCATCCGGACGCCTTCATAAAGGCGCTGAGCCAAGGTCATGGTCTTCTTGACCGAAAAGCGCAGTTTGCGGGAGGCATCCTGTTGCAAGGTGCTGGTGATGAAGGGGGGCACCGGCCTTTTCCTGCGCTCCTTCTTGCGCACGCTCTCGACGACGAAGTCGGCCTGTTTGAGAGCCTTCATCAATTCGTCGGCCTCTTGCTGATTGGAGACTTTGAACTTCTTTCCCTTCAGCTTGACGGCCTTGGCTTCGAAGGAATCGCTGGGAGGGCTGATGCGGCGCAAGGTGGCAGTGAAATTCCAATACTCCTCGGGGACAAAAGCGCGGATCTCCCTTTCGCGGTCCACCACCAGGCGCAATGCCACCGACTGAACGCGGCCGGCGGAAAGGCCTCTTCGCACCTTCTGCCAGAGCAGGGGGCTCACCTTGTAGCCCACCAGGCGGTCCAGGATGCGCCTGGCCTGTTGAGCCTCGACCTTGTTGCGGTCGATCTGCTGAGGATGCTCGAAGGCTTGCAGGATCGCGCCCTTGGTGATTTCGTTGAAGAGCACCCGAAAAAAGCGGTGGGTATCCGAGCCGTTCAATTCCTCGGCCAAATGCTGGCAGATGGCCTCCCCTTCGCGGTCGGGGTCAGCAGCCAGGTAGATTTTTTCAACCTTGGCAGCCGCCCGCTTGAGATCTTTGACGATCTTTTCCTTGCCCGGGACGATTTTGTAAGTCGGATGGAATCCTCTGCGGATATTGACGCCCAAACCATAGCTGGGCAGATCCTTGATATGGCCTGCACAGGCCCGAACAGTAAAATCCTTGCCCAGGTATCTTTCAATCGTGCGGGCCTTGGCAGGCGATTCCACCACCACCATCGACTTTGCCATTGCTCCTCCAACTTAGTGCTGCCTTCCGCAAGTGTGGCGGCATATCGGCAGACAGCGCTGCTCAGCCTTCCAAAAAAATAAAATCTAACATCGCAGCCCTGCCTGTCAATGAAGCTTGCGATTGAATTGGCGACCGGGCGCCTGATCGACCAAGTCCTTCATCTCCAGGCTGAAGAGAATCTGGTTGAGTTCAGAGGCGCTCAATCCTGAGTCCTGGGCGATGCGGTCGAAAGGAAGACTGGCGTCGCCGCTCAAAAGTTTCAAAACCTTGGCCTCGCCGTCACTCAGATCCTCCTGCAGCAGCGCTGCCGGAGCCTCTTGAGGAAGATCGTCCACAATCTCCCGGACATAAGGGGGAAGATTCTCGATCAGGTCTTCAGACTGTGAGACAGGGTGTGCGCCTTGCCGGATGAGCAGATTAGGGCCGTAGCTGCCCCTGCTGGTGACATTGCCGGGAAGGGCCCACACCTCGCGGTTTTGCCTCAGGGCCGAGCGGGCAGTGATCAGGGATCCCGAGTTCTTGGCGGCTTCCGTCACCAGGGTTCCGAAGCTGAGCCCGCTGATGATGCGATTACGGATGGGGAAGTTCTGCGGTGCGGGATGGTGCCCGGCCGGAAATTCGCTGGTCAGGCAGCCCTGGTCGGCGATCTGCCGGTAAAGCCTGCGGTTCTGCTTGGGATAGATCACGTCCAAGCCGTTTCCCAGCACGGCGACGGTCTTTCCATCGGCTTTCAGGCAACCCTGGTGAGCCACCGAATCGATCCCTCGGGCCAGCCCGCTGACGATCACAAGCCCTCGCGAAGCCAGCTCCCGGGCCAGTTGATGAGTGAGCTGCCGGCCGTAGACGCTGCAGCGGCGCGATCCTACAATCGATACGGCAGGCCGGGAAAGCAGCTCGATGTCTCCCAGGCAATAGAGGATGGGAGGAGGATCGTAGATTTCGCGCAGCAGCGACGGATAGTCGATTTCAAAGGGGGAGAGGATTCGCCAGCCCCTCTCCTGCGCTGCCTGCAGCGCTTGCTCGGCGGCCTTCAGGGCGCAGCCGCTGACGATGAAGGCTTGCACCTCGAAGGAGAGGTTGAGCTGCTCCAGATCGGCCCGCGACATGCGGAGAATTCTCTCCGGCTGCTCGAAGCGCCGCAGCAGGCCAAGGATTCGCGAGCGCCCCAATCCGGGGACCAGCGTCAATGCCAGGCAATGAAACGTTTGATCAGTCATCTCATACCCTATAACGCTGCTGGGTGGTCCACCTACGAAAATTTCTTCGATTTGCCCTCACTTTTTTGCAGTTCTTGCTTCAAATCGGTCACAATGCCCTCTTTTGCCAGGGGGAACGGAAACCGTTGACCGGAATCCGGAAACCGGCAGAAGGGGCAGTCTCGGCAGCAGCGGACCCCGGATTGCGTTACCCTCTGCCGGTCTCCGGTCTCCGGTCTCCGGTCTCCGGTCTCCGGTCTCCGGTCTCCGGTCTCCGGTCTCCGGTCTCGGGTTACCAGCTTCGCTGCTGATTTGGGAAGGAGCTCTCGAAAGCCATTGCCCACGGCTGTTCCAAAGGCCATGAATCTGCGACTTTCGATCATCGACTTTCTCAACGCGGTCCCCCTGCAGTGGGGATTCACCCATGGCTCGTGCCAGGGCGCCGTCGACCTGCTCTTCGACGTCCCATCGGCCTGTGCCCGCCATCTACGCAACCGTCAAGCCGATGTGGGGCTGATCCCGGTCATCGAGTACCAGCGCATTCCTTCCTTGCGCGTCCTTCCCGGGATTTCGATTGCTTCGAAACGGGAGGTCAAGAGCGTGCTCTTCGTGAGCCGTCAGCCGATCGACAAGGTCCAGCGC
>JANQFM010000808.1 GCA_028277865.1 Acidobacteriota bacterium | reverse complement strand
TCAGCTTTTATCAGCTAGGAATTTAGGAATTGATGCAGAGCTGTTTCGGGCAGCAAGAAGGCTGCTATTCAGGTGCTTCCGTCAAGTCAGCGGTATTGGGACGGGTTAACCGAATATGTACGCTGACATTAAATTAAATCTGAATGCACCTGAATAGCAGCCTTCTTGCTGCCCGAAACAGCTCTGCATCAATTCCTAAATTCCTAGCTGATAAAAGCTGATAAACCTTTTTCTTTCTTTGCTTTGCGTTCGAGCAGATTTCACGCCAAGTCGCAGAGCCTCATAGGCCAGAGAGGATTTCTCGGGATTCTGCGTTCATCGATGACATTTTTGGAGCCTTTTTTGCGCCAGGACTGATTGAAAACCCCTTTTCTCTCGGCGCTTCCCTGTGAGCGCCGTTCTGACTTCAGCATCTCGAAGGAGGGTGATGATGAGAGCCCGCTGTTTTCTTGGCTTCCTTTTGTTTTTTGCCGTTCCCCATCTTGCTTCAGGGACAGAACCACCTGTCCAAGGAGGATTCCCCTACAGCGTTTCGCTTTCGATGCGGTTGGGTGCATCGGATCAGGGGGCATTTTTCGACGCGCCGGACTTCCTCCCTCTGGCTCTTCGATCCTGTGACGGCGAGGTATCGTTCAGAGCAACAGCCACGCGCAGCGATGAAGGCGGGCGCGAGCACAGGGTTGCATTTCGCTGGGAAGTCGCCATTGAGGCCTCGGATGGCCGCGAGGAAGCCGGCAAGAGATGGGTTTCAGCGGCCCGAGCCCAGATCACCCGCCCCGGGCGCTACCGGGTGCGCGCCGTGCCTTCGCTGGACGGTGTGGAATACCGTTGGGAGGGAAAGGAGGTTCTAATCGAGGCCTTCGACATTTCCCTGGACGATGTCCAGGTCAGCCCCATCCGCCTGGCGCCCGAAGGGCACAGCGATGACGGGCGTCCTCTGCTCTGGACGGGACGCCCCTACCGGTTTCAGGTAGAGGTTTCTCCTCAGCAGTTCGGCCGGATGGTGCAATGGAGCCGCGACGGGAAGAGCCTGGGAAGCGGCCCCTCTTTGCCGGTTTACTTTCGCCAGGGCCGCGAATCGCGGATTGCAGTTCGGCTCCCGGAGGAGATTTTGCGGGCAGGCCGCAAATCGTCCTTGCAGGCTCTGGCAGGCTCGGCACACTCGCGAAGACTGGACGTGGTCGCCGTCCAGACGCGAATCGTCCGCCAGCCCAGCCTGAGCAGGATGCTCACCGGTGAGCCCGTCACCTACCGGGCCATCACCATCCCCTCGGGATTTGAAGCCTTCGTCCAGTGGCAAACCGACACCCATGACGGGATGGGCGGGACGGCCACCCCGCCCTCGGGTGTAGGGTCTCGTTTCACGACACGCTGGGATCTGATTCCGCAAGGAGAGCCGAGCAATCGTTTTTATTGGTTTTTGGTGCGTGCCAACCAGGCGGAGACGGGCGGCGACATCAAAGTCGATCAGCCGGGAGCGAAAATTGTGGAACAGCCGCCGGCCTGCAATCCTCCCGTGCAGTGCGACGTGCTGGGCGTGGAAGGGGGCTGCGACTGCGTCAATCAGTGCCGCGACGTCAACCTGCAGAAGAACCGCTACGCCGGATACAGCGACGGTTCGGTCCTTCCCCACAGCGGACAGGAGGTGCGCGATGAGACCGACCTTTCCTTCAAGGGCCGCGACGCGGCCACCAATTTGCGCATCATGCGCCGCCACCTGAGCCGGGTCCACCAGGGGAACTCCATTTTCGGGCCCGCCTGGGCCTTCAACTACCGCCACGCCTTCCGCCAGAATCGGGAGGGCGATATCGAAATGTTCAATTTCGGCCGCAACGACCTTTTCGTCCAACAGGAAGACGATCCCAACGTCTGGCTGGAAGGGGCGGGCCGCTTTGACCGCCTGGCCTTTGACGGGGCGGACACCACCACTTTGCGGCGTCCCGGCGGCACGTTGTTGGTCTTTCACACCGAGCGGACTCCTTTCGGGTTGGTGGGGCATTTGACGGCCATCGTCTCGCCCAACGACAATAAGATCCTCTTCCGCTATCAAAACGCTGCCCAGCAGCCCGACCTGTTGAGCCGCAAGCTGCTCGAGATCACCGAATCCTTCGGCAGATTGATCCGATTCTTCTATGAGGATTCGGACTTCTTCGCAGGCGTGAGCCGTATCCTCGACTTCAGCGGGCGCGAGGTGATCTACGACTACAACCGGGCCGGGCAGCTGCTCAGCGTCCGTTCGCCGACGGTGACGACCACCGGCGGCCTCAACGATTTTCCCGAAGGCAAGGTGAAACTCTACACCTACCTCAACCGGTCGGTTCCCGAGTTGATGAACCTGCTGACCTCGGTGGTCTATCCCAACCAGAGCGCCGGCGGCAGGGAGGAGCGCCTGACCTGGGAGTATGAGACTCGTATGAGCAGCCCCTTCTTCGGCTTCGTGACCCGCCACGCTGTCGGCAATCCGGATGCGGGAGAAGAGCTGAGTGCGGGAGGGGCTTACAGCTACGAATACGAGGCCGTTCCCAGCGGCGGCGGCCCCAACGATGTGGCCATCGTAACCACAGTCACCGACCGGCGGGGCACCCGAACCGAGATGGAGTTCAACCGCACCGGGCATCTGTTGGCGGAAACCATCTTCACTCAGGGCTTCCGTCCCGGAGAGCCGCCTTCCTACTTCCGGACCTTCCTCTACACTGGGGACGGGGATCTGATCGACTCGGTCGAACCCCTGGGGACGACGGTACAGCGCACCCATGTCGATCCGGCCGCCCATCCGCGCAACTCCCAGGCCAATGAAACCGTTCACGAGCGCTTGGCCGACTTTCGAGGCGGCGACCAGCAGTTCATCCGCTCGCAGGTGGTTTACGAGCCGATCTTCAACAAAGCATTCAGAACCGTCGATCCGCGCGGATTCGAGCCCGGCAACACGGCGGAGCAGTTCACCACCACCCATTTTTTCGACTACATGGAAGACCTGGAGGCCGCCAAGGCACAGTTCGCCCCTTTGCTGGGGCTGCGCGAAGAAGAGCTTCAGGCTCTGTTCGATGAGGCGGGCATCACCAGCCTGGGCGACATCAATGGTGACGGCATCACCGACCAGGTCTGCGGCAACGTCATCAAGTCCCAGTACCCGGATGTCCCTCTGCCTTCGCAGGCCGTTCGTTT
>JANQFM010000743.1 GCA_028277865.1 Acidobacteriota bacterium | reverse complement strand
CGTCAAATCCGCAGTCTTCAGATGGGTCCGAGACATCCCCATGCGGCCTGACGGGCTAACCGAATGCGTACTCGAACAGAATCTGCCCACCATTTCTTTTCTGAATTTTGCGGCTTTGCGCCTTTGTTCGCAAGCTCACTAAGCCGCTTCGCTCGACGGCGTGAAACCCCTCAGCTGGTCACCGAGAACTCGATTTGGCGGCTCAGTTCCCGCGACTGGATCTGGTCGTTGACCTTGATCTTGAGGATGTAGCGCCCCGGGTTGAGGCTTCGGAGGTTGAAGGCCTGCAGCAGGATGAGGCGGTCTCCGTAGTGCAGCACGGAGTTCTTCTTGGGGTCCAGGAAGCTCAGCACGACCTTGCCCTTTTGCAGGATCTGGTATTCCACGTCCACCTGGGGCTGCTGGCTGGACTGGTCGATTCCCGCATTGTAGACCTGCAGGTAAAGCCCCATGGGGTCGCCCCGGTTGAAGGAACGGCTCAGGTTGGGGATGACCTTGAAGTCCCCCAGCAGGAAGGGAACGGCCATCTCAGGCGGATCCTCCACGAATTGCAGGGTGCGGGCCAGGATGACGGAACTGGCCTCCAGGTTCGATTCGAGGCTGGGCAGGATGAGGCCGGTTTCGGTGGTCGAGACGCGGTCGGCCTTGTCGTCCTTGACCGCCAGGGTGAGCTTGTAGCGGCCCGGCTCCAGCAGCAGCATGCGCTGGAAAAGCGATTTTCGCTGCAGGCGGGTTTCGCTTTGGCCGACCGGGAAATCCAGGCTCAGGGTGTCTTCGAATTCGGTGATGAAGCGGCCGGTGAGGTTTTGAACCACGCCGTAGATGTTGACTTGGCTGGAGAGCGTCAGCCCGTCTTGGGAGCGGGCAAAGGTCAGATCCTTGTTCTGGAATTCCAGCGTGACGGGAACCAGCACCTGGCCCTCGTCGATGATCAGGTACTCGTAGCCCATCCGGTAGGGGATCTGATCGTAGGTCACCTTGGCAGTCACCATTTCCTTGAGGTCGACGAACTGGATCGGCTCGGGCTGCTGCAGCTGGTAAAAACGGGTCAGGCGCTCGAAGGGCTTGTCCTTCATGCGCATGCCCATCAAGGCTTGCATGCGGGTGTTGCGGTAGTTGCCGGGATTGAAGTAGGGGCGGTCGAGCTTGGTGAGCTGGCCCTCCAGCTCCAGGTCGGTGGGACCCATGAAGCCGGCGTGAAGCAGGGCGTCCTTCTCCCAAGGCTCCATGGCCATGCGGTACTCTCCCGACCAGGAGGGGTCGACGAACTCGACTTCGACTTGATCGCCGATGCCTTCGATGTAGTTGTAGATCCAAAGTTGAAAGGGATAGGTGGAGGTGGCGCCTCCCCCTTCGTGTCGGGGCCGGTAGTACCAGCCGCCCGAAGGGTGGTCTTCGATGATGTCGGGCGGCCCGAAGGTGATGTAGGTGCGTCCCCGGTCGGTCTTCCAGCCGGGAATGCCGGAGCCGTAATTCTCGTTGACGTATGCGATGCGCCGATAGTGCTCTTCCTTGAACTCGTTGACGGCCGTGCGGGGGTCGGGATCGCGGCGGTACCAGAACTGCTCGATGAACTGGTCCTTTTCGTCGTCGGTCGACAATTTCAGGAAAATGCTTTTCTCTTCCGGGCTGATGATGTACTTGATGTCCTGATTGAGCCACTTGTCGTAGTAGTGGGTACTCTCCTCTTGCCGCTGGTCTTGGGCGGAAGCAGCCGCAGCGCCGAGAAAAAGGATGATCCATGTGCCGACAAAAACTTTGAGCTTCCAAGTCATCGTCCGATCCCCCTTTCGTTTTCCGTACCCCGTTCTCCGGCTCCTGAAGAGGTTGTCTAAATCATTCGCGGCCTGGAAGGGCGTTGGAGAGAAAGCTGCCGTTTGCCACGCCTCTGCAACGCGCATCCTTCCCCCTCTTCCCGCCAGAGGCTGACAAATGCAGCAGCCCCAAAATGAAAGAGCCGGGCACCGCGCCATTTTACCGCGTTGCCCGGCTCTGATGCATGCTGCGATGCTGCAATTCAGGCTAGAAGATGAACTTCAGGGCGAACTGCATTTCGCGGGCGTCCTGGGCGGAGAAGGTGCGCCCGAAGTTGCCCGAGGCGATGTTCTCTTCCCAAGGCGTGGTGTTGACCCGGTTGAAGAGGTTGAAGATCTCCCAGCGAAACTGCCAGTTGGCCGTCTCACCCTTGAACCAGGGCATCCTGACGTTCTTGAAGAGCGACACGTCGACCGAACTGAAGCCTTGGTAGCGGAAGGTGTTGCGTCCCAGGTTTCCATTGGTTCCCAGAGCAGGCCGCGGGAAGGCCAGACGGGCATTGGAGGTGGGCGAGAAGGGAGCGAAGATGCTGGTCCCCAGACGCGCATCCTTCGGATTGACATCGTTCAGGTCGAAACCGGGCACATTGGGCCGGTCGTCGGTGACGCCGTCGCAGTTGAAGTCGCCGCGGATCACTCCGCCGGTGGTTTGGCCGCAGTTGTTGGTGTCGGCATTGATGTTGGCCGGGCTGCCGTCCTGCAAGGCGATCAGTCCGTTGAACTGCCAGCCGCCGAAAATGTTGCGCGCGACCCAGTTGTCGGAGGTCTTGAGATAGGGGATGTCCCACACCCAGTTGGCCGCAAAGCGGTTGCCCACATGGATGGAGGAAAGCGCCCTGTCCAACTTGCGATTCTCGATGATGGCCGCGCCGGAGTCGTCGGCAGTGGTGCCGAAGACGTCGGTGTCGTCGTCGATGTTCTTGGACCAGGTGTAGTTGGCGCGGAAAGCCAGCCCCCTGGTGAAGCGCTTTTGAGCCGAGAACTGCCCGCCGTGGTAGGCCTGGTTGATGGAGGCGGTCAAAAAGTCGTCCAAGCCGACGCCCCAGGCCTGGTTATGACCGTCCAAGTTGGCCGTACTGCACACAGTGTCGCCATTGGCATTGGGCTCGCAGCCGTCGCGCGTGAAGCGGTTGTAGTGCTCTTGGGCGTAGAGCTTGCGTCCCAGAGTGGAGACGTAGTTGGCTTCCAGCATCCAGTCGGAGAAGACCTCGCGCTGGACTCCCAGGAAAATGGAGTGGACGTAGGTGGTGGCCAGGTC
>JANQFM010000797.1 GCA_028277865.1 Acidobacteriota bacterium | reverse complement strand
GGTGCCGTTTTCCTGACCTCCAACACCTTGTCAGGAAGCCCGACAGCCTGGGACGAATTGAGCCTGACCTGGTCCAACGCCCCTGAAATCACCGGCACTGCGCTGGCCTCTCTGGGCTCAGTCGCTGAGAGCACCTGGGTCGAATTCGACGTGACGCAATCGGTCACGGGCAACGGCACCTTCAGCTTTGCGCTGGTCACCGAATCGAGCAACAGCGTCCTGTTCAGCTCGAAGGAAGGGCCGCATCCTCCACAGCTCGTCGTCGAGCAGTGACGGCAGACGGTCAGCGTCCGGCTTAAGCCTAGCGAGGCGGAGCCTCAGACCGATAGCAGAGCAGAATGGTTCCTGGTCCCAGGTTCCGGGTTCCGGGTTTCGGAATCTGGTTTCTGGATCTGAAACCTGGAACCTGGAGCCCGGAACCCGGAACCCCTGGCCCCGGCAGCTTGCTCAGGAGCTTGAAATGTCCCAACTAATTCGGCGAACGGAGAACGTCCCGAGCCCATCCCGGGATCCGCAGGACTTCAGGCCGCAGGCAGGGGCGGCCCGCTTGGGATGGGACGATCGGGAAGAGATCAGCCTGCCCGGGATGCTTCAGTTTGTCCGGCGCCTGGTTTGGCGGCGTGCCTGGCTGATCCTGCTGGTGGCCGCAGTGGTGACCGGAACAGCGGGGCTCCAGGTGTTGACCATGAGCCCGCTCTACAAGGCCACCGCCCGAATCCAGATCCTGCCCGACGGATCCTTGGTACTCCCCTACCAGGAAGTCTCTGACGCCACAGTCGATTTCTTGGCCACCGAAGCCTATGTTCAGACTCAAAAGAAGATTCTCGAAGGACGGGCGTTGGCCGGTCAGGTTGCCCAGCGGCTGGACTTGGCCCGCAGCCCCGAGTTCCAGTCCCAGCCCCACCCCGGAATTCCCTTGTCCTGGCTCAAAGCGCTCCGGCAAGCTCCCAAGGTTCTTTTCTCGGACGGATCGCAACCGGATCCCGCCGCTACCACCATCGACACCTTGATGGAAAGCCTTGAAATCAGGCAGGTCCTCGGGACACGCCTGTTGGATGTCGACTATGTCTCGCACGATCCGAACCTGGCCTATGAGATCGCTGACAGCTTCGTTCAGGAATACACCGCACTGGAGTTGACCCATTGGCGGGAGGTGGCGGAGAAGACGGCCGGCTTTTTGCGAAGCCGAATGGGGGAGCTTCGCCAAGCCATCGAAGCCTCGGAAGCAAAGCTGAACGATTTCGCCAGGGAGAAAGGAATCCTGACCCTGGACGAGGGCCAGGAGATCTCCCTCCGCAAGCTGGGTGACCTGAGTGAGCAGGTCACACAGCTTCGCGCCCGTCTGACCGCATTGGAAGCCCGTCAAGAGGTCTTGAAAAGCGCAGGCCCGGACAGCCTGCCCATGAACCTGCGCACCGAGACGATCATCGATTTGGAGAACAAGCTTTATCAGTTGAAGCAGCAAGAAGCCAGCCTCTCAGCCCGATTCGGGCGCAACTGGCCGGCAAGGCTGCAGACCGAGCATGAACTGGCCGAAGTGCGCGCACAGCTGCGTCAAGAGCGGGAAGGGGTCTTGAAACAGGCAGGCCAGGAATACCTGACGGTCCAAAAAAACTATCAGCAGCTTGCCGCCCAGTTGGAGCGCGAGACCCGCAAAGCCAACAAGGCCGGCGAAGACCTGCTGCAGTACTCGCTGCTGAGAAGCGAAGCACAGGGCAACAAAGACCTGCACGCAGCTCTTCTCCAGCGCCTCAAGGAAGTGACCCTGACCTCTTCATCTGAAGTCGGCAATGTCCGCCTCATCGAGCCGGTCGGGCTTCCCCGCAGCCCTTACTGGCCCCGCAAGGCAAACGTGCTCATGATTGCTTGCGCAGTGGGGCTGCTTTTCGGGTTGGGGGCCGCCATCGTGATGGAGTCGATGGGCAAGGTTGTAGAGACTCCTGAGGATGTGGAGCGCTGCCTGGGAATCGCTTGCCTGGGCAGCATTCCCCAGTTCCGCCGCGCCCTTCACCTGGACGAAGTTCAGGCTCTGGGCGGCGGTTCCCCCCAGCAAAAGGCCCAGGTGGCTCCGATCGCCACTGGGACGGCGGACGCTCTGGGCTGGGAAGCCTACCGTTCGCTTCGCACGGCTTTGCTGCTCTCCAGTTCGGGAGGGCCGCCCCAAACGATGATGGTTACCTCGGCCCTGGCAGGCGAAGGCAAGACCGTCACTGCGGTCAACACGGCCATCTCGCTGGCTCAGGCGGGCATCCGCACCCTGTTGGTCGACCTGGATCTCAGAAAGCCCCAGATCGCATCCATCTTCGGCCTTGAAGAGGGTTCTGGCATCAGCCTTTACCTGTCCGGGCACGCCCAGCTGCATTCCCAGCTCCACAGCACGGCCATCCCCAATCTTTCCGTCCTGCCGGCCGGCTTGATGCCGCCCAACCCTGCTGAGCTGATCGGCTCGGATCGGATGGACTTGGCCCTGAAGCTGCTCGGCGAAGCCTTTGGCGCGATTGTGATCGATTCACCTCCGGTCCTGCCGGTGACTGACGCCGTTGTCCTGTCGCCCAAAGTGGACGGAGTGATCTTGGTGGCCGGCTGGGCCCGGACGTCGGCCGACAGCCTGCGGCGGGCAAAGGGCGCCCTGTGGAGCGTGGGAGGGAGGATCCTGGGAGTCGTGATCAATTCGATCAAGTCCCGAAGCCCCTCTTACGGCCACTACATGACTTCTTACCCCAGGAGCAAAGCCAGCTAGGCCCGAGAGAATCGGGAGTTTCGCGCAAAGCCGCAAAGAACGCAAAGTCAAGAAAGAAAAAACATTGGATGGAACACGGAACACGGAACACGGAACAAGGAAGAGGGGCTGGGAAGCCAGAATTTCTGTATCTTCCCATTCTTCCCTGTTCCGTGTTCCTTGTTCCCTGTTCCACTTGCAAAGATCCTTGCGCGAACCCCCCGGATCCGGAGGCATAAAATGAAAGCCAGACCACACTTTTTGCTTGGATTTGTGCTTGCTCTTTTCAGCATCGCTGCGGGGCAAGACGCACAGCAGCCGGACCTGAATCAGCGGATTCTGGAATTGAACCAGCTTCAGGGAGAAGTTGGAGAGTACCGGGTGGGAAGCGGCGACTTGATCGAAATCCAGGTCTTCGGCGTGGAGGAGTTGAGCCGAAGCGTCCGCGTATCGGCCTCCGGCGGGGTGACCCTGCCCTTTGTAGGCCATCTGGACGCCGCCGGCTCCACCACTATGCAGATCGAGGCTCGCCTGAAGAGCCTTCTGGAGGAGAAGGAATTCATCAAGAACCCCGAGGTGACGGTCCTGGTCACAGAATACCGCTCCCAGCCCGTTCAGGTGCTCGGTGCTGTCAACAACGCGGGCCGCTACTTCCTGAACCGTCCGCTGCGGTTGACCGGCGTGCTCGCGATGGCCGGCGGCATCGATCCGGAATTGGCTGGATCAGAGGTGGTGATCACCCGCGACAAGCCCGCTGCCAGCGGGGAAGTCCAGGTACGGGAAGTCCTGCGGGTCGACTTGAACCGGCTGCTGCAGCAGGGTGATGTGCTGCAAAACATCGTCATCCAAAGCGGCGACGTGGTGCATGTTCCCGAACGTGAGGCCCGGCTCTTTTACGTGATCGGCGACGTCCACCGGCCGGGCGCCTTCGAACTCCCCGACAAGAGGGACTTGCGGATTACTCAGGCATTGGCTCAGGCCGGCGGGACCATGAAGACCGCCAAAAACTCAAAGGGACTGCTGGTCCGCTTCGACGAGGCGGGACAGCGGCAGGACATCAAGCTCAACTTGAATCGCATCATGCGGGGAAAGAACACCGACATCCCGGTCCTTCCCAACGACGTTATCTTCGTTCCCGGAAGCACAGCCAAAAGCATCGGCTACGGGCTCCTGGGAGTCGTGCCCCGGGCGCTTTCAGACGCGATCAGGCGTTAGAGGAAAGCCCTCTTTGGATTTCCCCTCTTCTCCCAGGAACAGTATGGCTTATCCGGCAACATTCGAGGCGACGGTTCGAAAGCTTGCCTTCATTCGTCAGGGATGGCGGCCTGAAGTCGCTTTCTGGTGTGCAAGGGCGGCGGCTCTGTTTGGCTTATTGTCTGCCAGCCTGATCCTCTCCGCCTTTTTGGGGCCCCGACTGGTCGCCGAATGGGCCAAGCTGATCGGCAAGCCTGTCGGATATGAGGGCGGCATGCGCTTGTGCCTGGCCCTGACGATGGCGGTATCGCTTCTGGCGGCAAGGGCTCTTGGCTGGCGCCGCTGGAATCTCAGCCAAAGGAGGCTTTGGGCAACCCTGGCCGCCACAAGCGGCGTTTTGATGCTCATCTTTGCCTTCGATTGGGGTTCGCTGCTTCAAGACGAGTACTCTTGGATCCGTTATCCGACCGCGGCAGCCTTATGCGGAGCCGGCCTGGGATGCATGCTCATCGCCTGGCGCAACCGGCAGCCCAGAACCAGACTGACCGTCATGTGGATGGTGCTGGCGCTCGGTTTCCACTTCGCCTGGTTGGATGAGATCTTCCAGCTGCACGAAGCCTTCGGCCAGTTGCTGAAGGGCGTTCGCTACCCTTCATTGGCCACTGACTTGGTCACGGTCGGGTATTTTGCCGCCTGCCTGCTGGTGGTTGCTGTCCTGTGGCGTGTCTTGCAGCGTTCTGGCCAGGGTGGTCAAACCCGGAGCCATCTTGTTGCCCAAGATTCCAGCCTGGCCAGATTGACTCGCGGATACCTGTCGGCGGCGATCCTGTTCGGCATTGCTCAGCTGTTGGACACCGTTGACAAGCAAATTCAGATCCTGCTGCAGTATATCGTCGGTCGGGAATTGGGTGCCGGGCAGAATCTCCCTGGTTTTTGGTACCTGCTCTCCAGCCCCCGTCAACTTTGCAATTCGGTCGAAGAAATACTGGAATGCGTGGCTGCGGTCCTATTCCTGTTCTTCACCTGGTCGCTTTTGCTGGAGATGGCCCGAAAGCTTCCAAAGAGGCTTGCCGGCACGGAAGGCTGTAGGCAGTAGGCTGCAGGTTCAGAATCGGGAATTCAGACTCCGGAGTCTGCTTCTGGACTACAGCCTACAGCCTGCTCAGGAGCTTCGAGGCGCAATGTTGTTCACTTGCCTGGCGATCGAGCCAGCATCGGAGAAGAATCTGTGAGAATACCTCTTTGGCCGGGACAAAGACGTGCTTCCGACCCGAGCTCCCGCATCTGGCGGGCCTCTGAAGTCCGGATTGGTTCGCTTGCAAGGACAGGCAGCCCCGCACAGCAGAAGCCCGCAAGATGCGGGCGCTCCTGGCCGACGCCGCTATCGGCAAGGGTGCCTCTGCTGATCCTCGCCTTGTCGGCGTGGAGTTGGGCAGGGGCAGGGGAGGCTGTGAATCCCCAGCTGGTTTTCCCGCAGGTGGTTCAAGGAGGGGGCGCTGTTTCCGAGATCGTGGTGAGCAACCCCTCCAGGAATACGGATTCGGGCAGGATCGACTTCTTCGATCCCCTGGGGCGGCCGCTCTCCCTTCAGGTCGACGGCACTTCGCGGACCTCGGTGGACTACTCGATTCCGCCGGGCGGGGTATTCAAAATCGAGGCCGCATCCAACGGCACTGTTCAGACGGGCTACGTGACGCTGACCTCCGATCTGGCCGACACGCAGGTTACGGCCAGCATTGTCTATCGTTTCAAAGGCACGGAGGTTTCGATCCCCGCCACGGCTCCCACCCGTCAGCACCACATCGTTGTGGAGAGGGGGCCGTCAGCCAACAGCGCCGTGGCCCTGGTAAACGCATTGGACCACCCCGTGGATGTCCAGCTGCGCCTGTTCGACCAAGAAGGCCTTTCAGTCTCTCAAAAAGCGATTGGACTAGGCCCTCACGAGCGGATTGCCCGCTTCCTGGACGAGGTTTTCGAGGGATTGGACGACTTCGAAGCCGGTTCGCTGCACGCCGATTCAACCGACCTCTTCACAATGATCAGCTTGCGTCAAAGAGATTCCGGCTCCTTATCGGCCCTGCCCGGATCGGATCGGATCCTTCCTTTGCCGGGCCCCGCGCCCGCCAGTCCGTTTCAAGCAGCTGTGGTGTTGCCCGACTTTGTTCTCAACGGGGAGGGCAGCAATATCGATTCACTCGCCTTTTGGAGTTCCGAAGACGCCTCGCAGACTTTTTTGTTTGTGACCGCCAAGGGAAACCAACTGGTTGAAGTGTGGCCTTTCCCGTTTCAATCAGGCGAACTGGATCCCATACGCGAGCCCTTTGGCTCGGGGCGGGTGAACGGCATCTTGGTGGATCCCCAAGCCGACCTCCTCTACGTCGCCCAGGCCCAGCCCACCTCCCAGGTCTTCGTCTTCTCGCTCCCCGAATTGCAGTTGATCCGACAGTTCGGCTCGCATCCCCTGATCGACGATTTTGGATCGGAGCCGGGCCTGGGCTTGCTCAATGAGCGGATTAGCGCCGAAAAGCGCCTTTATGTGACCGTGGACCACATCGTCCACGTCTTCCGCGCCGCAACCGGTGAGTTGATCCACCAGTTTCAACCGGGTGGGCCTGGCTCTTTCGAGACCATCCAGGCGGATGACCGCAATCAACTGCTGTACATCCCCGACGAGAATGATCAACGGGGAGTCTTTGCCTACCGTTTCGATGGCACCCCCACGGATGAGTGCTCCAGCCAAGCCGACTGCCAAAGTCCTTTCGGCAGCGATGTCTTCCAAGACGACGGCGAAGGGATCACGCTGTACACCTGCCCCTCATCGGGAGAAGCCGACAACGGCTCGGGGTGGATTGTCGTATCCGACCAGAGGAACAGCCGCACGGACTTCGAGTTCTTCGACCGGGTGACCTGGAATCACCTGGGCACTCTCCAGATTGAAGGCGTCGGAAACACGGATGGCATCGCCTCCCTGCAAAGGAGCCTTCCCGGCTATCCGCTGGGCCTGTTTGCAGCCGTGGACGACGATAAGGAAACAGTCGTCGTCGGATGGCATAAGATCCTGGCAGCGACCGGCTTGAGCTGCCCTTAAACCAATCTCTCCTCCCCACCCCCGACCCCCGACTCCCGACCCCTGACTCCCGACTCCTACCGCGTCCTGCAGGCTCCCTTCCCCACCGGCTTCGGCCGGTTTTTTTGTGTGCAGGTTTTCAGCAGGCTTCCCGCTCCCTGGGAAGCCTGACTACAGAAGGCCCTGCATTGAGCCGATGAGATTCTGTGAAGGGATTATTGTGCGGCTGGCAGTGGCTCTAGCCCGGATTAATGGTTGAGCCGCGCCAAGAGAGGCCCATACATGAAGGATTGTCCAGCTTGCAAGGCATCGGGTTCCGCCATGCCTGCCCAGGGCAGGGGATTTTGGGAGAGGAAAGTCCTGGCGCGGTTGCGGCTGCGGCCCTTTCGTTGCAGGCAGTGCAACAAGAAATTTTATGCTTACCATCAGGGCGGGCCTGTCGTCCCGGCCACCCGCCAGGGAGAGGCCTCGGCTTTCCTGCCGGCAAGCCATGACCAGGACTTTCGCGAGGCGGTGGATCATATACGATCCCGTGAGGAAGGCCTTCAACAAGGGCGCCGGTGGGTGCCCGCCCAGAGTTTGACCCCCCCCTCGGCACCCGACCCACCCGCATTGACCACCGCCGGAGACGATCAGCAGGGCCTCATCACGATGAACAGCCGTGAACAAGAGAAGGCCAAGTTGCAGAGGGACCTGGCCGACGCAGCATTGAGGCTCATCATGTCTCCCTGCATCCGGATCGACTTGAGGATCCCGCCCCAGCAAAAGGGGAATCCTCGAAAGGGCACAAGATCTCTCGCGGAAGTCTCGCGGAAAAGGAACCTCGCCTAATCTCGCGGTGAGCATTCGGCAACCGCCATCGGAGCCGCCCCGGCGATTGCGTTTGGTACGGCTCTCATTCCAGTGGTGCCCTTTGCAAGTGGAACAGTGACTCCCGGCCCTCTTCCTTGTTCCGTGTTCCCTGCTCCGTGTTCCCTCCTCGTCCCTCGTCCCCCGCACCTTGTCAAAGTCAATATTGTTGCTCCTTATGGATTTGGGTATAATTAGCCGCTTCGCCCCGCCCTATCCATGAGGTGCAGGGGCACGGCAGCAAGGGTTCCTTTAAAAGCAAGACTGAGCTTGAAGAGTTAGAAGGAGTAACGCCATGGCAGACAAGAGTCAGGCTTTTGAATTCCAGGCCGAAACTAGGCAACTGCTGGACATTGTGATCCATTCCCTATACACCGACAAAGAGATCTTCCTTCGCGAATTGATTTCCAACGCTTCGGACGCTTTGGACCGCCTTCGCTTTGAGGCGCTGACCGATCCGGACTTGATCGGCAAGAACGAGAAGCTGGAGATCCGCATTGTCGGGGACAAAGAGGACCGCACCTTGACCATTCACGACAACGGGATCGGGATGAGCCGTGAAGAGGCGGTCCAAAACCTGGGCACCATCGCCAAGTCGGGCACCAAGGAATTGGTTCAGAAAATCAAGGAAGCCAAAAGCAGCGAGATCGCCGAGAAGCTGATCGGCCAGTTCGGAGTGGGCTTTTATTCGGCCTTCATGGTGTCCGACCAAGTGGAGGTCATCTCCAAGAGGGCCGGTGAAAAGGCTTGCAAATGGGTCTCACAGGGCGACGGATCCTTCGAGGTCGAGGACGATCCCTGCAGCCAGCGGGGCACCACCATCACCCTGCACCTCAAGCCGGTGGACAAGGATTCGGGCATTGAAGACTTCACCGACCCATGGACCATCTCGCGGCTGGTCAAGCGCTACTCCGACTTCGTCACCTACCCCATCATCAACAAGGAGGTCAAGGAGGAGCCGGAAAAAGACAAGGACGGCAACCCCGTCAAGGACGGCAAGAAGGTCATCACCTACGAGGACAAGATCCTTAACTCGATGAAGCCCATCTGGAAGCGTCCGGCCGACGAGGTGACCGAGGAGGAGTTTCAAGAGTTTTACAAGCACATCTCCCACGAGTGGGAAAAGCCCCTCAAGCGCTTTCACTTCAAGGCCGAGGGCCTGCACGAATACCAGGCGTTGCTTTTCATCCCCTCCAAGGCGCCCAACGATATTCACTACCACGCCTACGAGTACGGCCTGCGCCTGTATGCCCGCCAAGTCAACATCATGGAGCGCTGCCCTGACCTGATCCCGCGCTGCTTCCGCTTTTTGCGCGGCATTGTCGACTCCTCCGACCTGCCGCTGAACATCTCGCGCCAACGGCTGCAAAACGACCGCCACATCGTGCAGATCCGCAAGTGGCTGACCAAGAAGATCCTGGAAGCCCTCAATGACCTGAGAAAAGAAGACGAGGAGGCCTACCTGAAGCTCTGGAAGGAATTCGGGGCCACCTTCAAGGAGGCGGTCACCTCCGAATGGGAGAACAAGGACAAGGTCCTGCCTTTGCTGCTCTTCCCCTCCAGCAACGATCCCGAGAAGCTGACCACCCTCCAGGAGTACGTCGAGCGCATGCCCGAGGGACAGCATGACATCTACCACCTATCGGGCGAAAGCCGTCAGATGCTGGACAACTCGCCCCACCTGGAGGCGTTCAAGGACAAGGGTTATGAAGTCCTGTTCATGACCGATCCGGTGGATGAGATCATGCTCCAGTCGCTGCCCGACTTCCGCAGCCGCCGCCTCAAGTCAGCCGCCAAGGGCGCATTGGAGTTCGAGGAGGAAAAGGACAACAAGAAAGCGGCCCGCAAATGGAAGAAGCGCGAAAAGAAGTACCGCAAGATGTTCAATTTCCTGCGCAAGGCCTTGGACGAGAAGATCAAGGACGTGCGCCTTTCCAAGCGCCTCACCAACTCGCCCGTCTGCCTGGTGGGCACCGAGATGGACTACAGCCCCAGCTTCGAGCGCATGCTGGAGCAGGCCCGCATCGAGAATCCCAAGCAGCGCCGCATCATGGAGCTGAATCCCAACCATCCGGTGGTGAACGGCATGCTGGAGCGTTTCGAGAAGAACCCGGAAGATCCGATTCTCGACGACTATGCCCAATTGCTGCTGGGATGCGGGCTGCTGGCCGAAGGCAGCGAGGTTCCCGATACCTCCCGCTTCAACAGCCTCATCGCCAACCTGATGGTGACCAGCATGCCCGAAGCCGTGGCAGCCGCCGAAGCCGGCCCGCCGGAAGAGCTGGCAGAAGACGACGAAGAGGACGAGGCACAAGAGGCAGCCGAAGCCAAGGCTGAAGAGGCGGCTGAAGAAAAAGCCCAAGAGAAACCTGAAAAGCCCGCTGCAAGGCCCAAAGCCAAGGCGAAGGCCAAGCCCAAGAAGTCCGCCAAGAAGACGGAGAAGAAAAAGAAGCCTGAACCGGTCGCCGAATAATCGGGGAATTGCCACAGAGCCACAGTGATTCTTCCTTCTATTTCTTCTCTGTGCCCCTCTGCGCCTCCGTGGCTTTCGACAGGTCTGCCGGAGTGACCTACTGATGTTTGCCGTCAGTTTGGGGCGTCTCTTGCCCTGATATAATGTCTTGCATGATGACCTTGAGAAAGTCCCTGCCACTGCTGCTGGCCGGGCTTCTGGCTGTTGCGGCACTGTCGGCTCAGCAGGAGCGGCAGAGCCAAGATGTCCAGGACCAGGGATACCGCATCGGCGTACGGGTCGACCAGGTCTTTCTCTCCGTCAGCGCACGCTCGGTCGGGGGCGGGTTTTTGGGGGGGCTGACGCGTGAGGACTTTCGCATTTATGAAGATGGGGTCGAGCAGGCCATCGTCAACTTCTCCTCCGATTCCGTGCCGGTTCACGTGGCCCTGCTCATCGACGCCAGCGGCAGCACGCGCTATTCCCAGGCCAATATCCAGCAAGCCGCCTACCGCTTCGCCGAGAGCCTGGGGCCGGAAGACCGGGTGGCCATCATCACCTTCAGCGACAAGGCCCGGCTGATCCTCGATTGGACCAATGACCTGGAGAGAATCGATGAGCGCCTCAAGTCGATCTGGGCCAAGGGGCAGACGGTGCTCAACGATGCCGTTTACGTCACCTACGACGATCTCTTTCAAGACCTTTCCGGCAAGAAAGCCATCATCCTGCTTACCGACGGCGTGGACGTGGGCAGCTTGGTCTCCCACCAAGAGGTATTGCACTTGGCCGAACGCTCCGAGGCGTCGGCCTACGTCGTCTCGCTGCTCAACGATTACCGGCAAGGCGCTGCCAAAGACCGTCAAGAGTATCGGGCCCGCCTGATGCCCGTCCCCCGCCCTTTGCAAGAGGACTACATCAACGAATCTGCCCGCTTCTTGCAGCGCCTGACCCGAAACACAGGCGGAAGCCTCTTCGATGCCGCTTCATCCTTCTACTTGACTGAGATCTACGAAAAAGTGGCCGAGGAGATCAAAAACCAATACTACCTCTCCTACGTCCCCACCAATCCCCGCAAGGAAGGCCGTTGGCGCAAGGTCGAAATCGAGGCCACCCGCCGCGCCGACCTGCTGCTGCGCACCCGCCCAGGCTACTACGAAGACGGAGCGGTGCCGAATACCGACGGAAGATAGATCACGCAAAGGCGCAGAGCCGCGGAGAGTCGCAGAGAACTGGTTTACTCTGCCAACTGCCAACTGCCAACTGCCAACTGCCCCTACTTGTCCGTCTCTCCCTTTTCCCACCCCAGGACGCCTTCTGACATCCACTCCGGGGCAGGGGTGCCTTTGAGGTGGTGGTCGAAGAACTGGGACATCCGGCGCGTCCAGTCCTTTTGGTTGACGCGCTGGCGCAGGCCGTGCTCTTCGCCGTTGTAGTTGAACATGTAGGCTTCCCGGCCCAGGCGGCGCAAGGCCATGATCAGCTCGATTCCCTGGTACCAGGGCACCGCCCCGTCCTCGTCGTTGTGGAGGATGAGCAGGGGCGTTCGGACCTTATCGGCCCAGAAAACGGGAGAGTTTTCCAGGTAGCGCAGGGGCACTTCCCAAAGGCTGGCGCCCAGGCGGCTTTGGGTGCGCTCGTACTGGAACTGGCGCACCATCCCCGAACTCCATCGGATGCCTCCGTAGGCGCTCACCATGTTCGAGACCGGCGCTCCCGCCTCGGCAGCGGCAAAGATGTTGGTCTTGGTGACCATGTAGGCCACCTGGTAGCCGCCCCAGGAATGGCCCTGGATGCCGATGGCCTTGGGGTCGGCCAAGCCTTCGCGGATCAGCATCTGGATCCCCGGCAGGACGCACTTGAGGGAGTCCTGGCCCGGATTGCCCGTGTCGTACTCGATGTCGGGCATCCAGAGCAGGTAGCCGTTGCTGGCATAGTAGCTGGGGTTGATCGAGGTTCCCGGCGCCGGATGGCGAAAGCGGTGCAGGCCTTGGTGAAGAGTCTCATAGATGTAGACCATGAGCGGATAGCGCTTGGACGGGTCGTAGTCGTCGGGCTTGATGAGAATGCCCTTCAGAGGCTTGCCGTCCGCGCTGTAAAAGTCGCGCAACTCGGCCTTGCCCCACAGGAAGGAATCGGTCTGCTGCCCCAGGTTGGTGAGTTGCTGTGGAGGTGCATCGAAATCGACAGAGGCCGTCCATAGGTCGGGGTATTCGTCAAAAGATGCCCGGCTGAAGAGAAGGCCGTCGGCATTTCGGGCCTTGCTGGGACGCCCGAAGCTCTTGTCGGCCATGAGCAGCCGATGGGGCGGTCGGCTTCCCCGCACTTGGTCGCGGTAAAAGCCGGAAGCCATGCTTTGCTGGTCCACCGCCTGCAGCAGTATGGGTTCTTCAGAATCGATGAAGTCCTCGTCCGGATCGAGGCGAAGGTATCTGAAGGAGATCTTCTGCTCACGGCCCTTGCCTTCGGTGATCATCCGCGGCGCCTGGACTCCCTTTGGGTCGAATTCCCAAATGTCATACTCGTCGTAAAGCAGCAGCGAAGCATCATCCTTGGTCCATCCGGCCGATCCGTAAGGGCGAGCCGGGCTGGGCGTGTCCCAGTCGCGGCGGGTGAAGCGGACTTCCATCCCCTCGGTCAGATTGCGGGCCTTGCCGGCGTCGATGTCGTACAGATGCCAGTGGCCATCGGCGTCGAACCAGCTCAGATAGCCTCCGCCTGGAGAAACCTGAGCACTGGAGCGGATCTTGCGGGCCGCCAGGCGGCGTTCTCCCGTGGCCGGGTCGATGCTGTAGACGTCGTTGTATGTGCCGTCATAAGAAATCATCTGCCGGTAGGGCAGGTTGTTGTTGGCATAGGCCGTCCGCCCATTGCCGGAAAGGCGCACATCCGGCAGGTCGGCGTCAGCCAGCTGAACAAAGCGCCCGCTTTCCAGGTGGTAGAGTGACTCGAATGTTTGATTCTTGTAGCGCTGTGCCAGGCGCAGTTGCTGCGGCTGAGGATAGGGATCGTTCCAGTGCCAAAGGTCGAACTTGGCCTTTTCCTCCGAATCGCCCTCCTCCTCTTCATCCGGCTCGGGTTCCGGGATCTTCTTGATGCCGAATAGCACCGTCCGTCCGTCGTCGCTGAGGGAGACGGGTGATTTGTCGCTTACTGACAGCCCTTCGGGAAAGCCGTCCGTCTGATCGTGCGAGACCAAGAGCCGGGCTTGTTCCCCTCCAGCATCCCATCCATAGAGCTTGAACAGGGGCGTGTCGGCATTTGCGCTGTCGCGGTCGCTGACAAAGGCCAGTCGGGTCTCCTCCTCATCCATGGCCCAGCGCTGGTAATTCCCCTTGCCGCTGATCAAAGCCCTGGGTTCGCCCTTGCCGGGCGTCAGGGCGTAAACGCCGTCCGACTCGGGCTTTTCCTTGCTTGAAACGATGTACAACAGCCAAGCGGCCTGTTTGGTGAAGCGATACTCGGTGACCGACTCGAAGGCGGTTTCCGCCCCTTCGTCCAGCGAACGCAGCACCATCTGCGTGCCGTACTTCTTCTTGTCTTTCTTCTTTTTGTCCGCATCCGGCTTCTTGGCGCTTTCTTCAGCTTCGCCCTTCTTCTCGCCTTCAGGACCGGGCTTCGCCTTTTCCTTGCCCTCCTTATTCTTCTCCTTCATTTTCTCTTTGAGGTAAGCCAGCCAGCCTCCTGCCTCTTCGGGCAGCTTGAAGCTTTTGACCCTTTCGACCGACTCGAATCGGCCGTCGTTCAACCGCAAGATGCCCAGTGACTTGTAGGGGCCATCCTTGTCTTTGCCCTTCTTCTTCTTGGCGTCCTTGGTTTCCTTCAGGGTGGGGTTGATCAGGAAAACGACGAACCGCGAATCGCCGCTGAAGGCCAGGTTTCGCGATGGGGCCGGTCCCTGGCCAGGGAAACGGGGTCGGCGACGCTGCTCCTGGTAGCCCGCAGGCTGTCGGTACTCCTTGCTGCCGTCCAGGCTTTTGACCACCAATTCCGCATCCCCCTCGCCGGGCACGGACCTATAGAGAATCCAGTTTCCATCCGGCGAAATCTGCTCATTGCGGATCTGCAGCCAGGAATCATATTCGTCATGGGTCAGCGGACGCTTGCCGACATCCCGCGACTCTTCAGACGCTGCTGCGGCCAGTCCGGCACCGATCAGGGCCATCGACAAGGCCAAAAGAAATAAGGCTCGAATTCCGCCCTTGGATCTGGTCATTGCTTCTCCCTCCCGGGTTTTTTTGTTGAACTGGTGAAGTCTACAGTCAAATGGGAGTGGAGTAAAACCTGTCAGGTCATCAAGGGGAGAAACCGCAGACAGAGCGGACGGTTGTGCTATTCTGCGCTTTTACGTTGGGCTAAGAATCGGACACTGAAGCGGACTGAAGCGGACTGAAGCGGAATGATTCGGAAGATCAGAATTCGCGGCTATAAGTCTCTCAAGAATGTCGAAATCAACCTGGGAGAATTGACGGTCCTGATCGGCCCCAACGCATCCGGCAAGAGCAACCTGTTCGACATCCTCAAACTCCTCAGTCAAGCCGTCGGAAGCGGCGACTTGGACGAAGCCTTTGACCATCATCGAGGCTCCCGCCTGGAGGCGTTCTCTCTGGGGGAAGGCGGGATTGAAGTGATGAAGGATCAAGGCCGGGCTTCTTTGGAGATCGAAGCAGAGGTCAGGCTGTCCCCGCAAATTGTAAAAGAGGTCGACCGCGAGCTCTTGGATTTAATCGAGCAGGACAAAGCTAAAGCCAGCGTGGGGTTGCATAGCCCCCTTGGGGTGAGCCGCACCTATCGCTACCGGATCATTGTGGGAATCAAGACCGAATCGGGTGCCTTGCGGATACTGGAAGAAGAGCTTGTTTGGCTTGATTCCGGCGCTGAGCGGCAATGCGAAAAGCAGATACTGCATCGATCGGAAGAGAGGATGAGGATCAGCCATGGTGTGCGGGCGGGAGGAGCCGTGCGCGTATCAGCGCAGCAGATCAGCGTCTCTTGCCGTTCGCTCGAAGGCGCATATGTCATCGATATGCTGGCTTTTACGAAAGAGCTTTCCCGCTGGCGCTTCCATCAGCTGGAACCCAGGGCGATGAAGGCCGATGCCAGCCTGAAATCGACCGAACGGCTGCAAGAAAACGGTGCCGATCTGGCTGCCTTCTATAATACTCTTCAAGTCGAAGACCCCCGCCAATTCAGGTTTCTGAAAAGGAGCATCAATACCTTGCTGCCATCGCTTGAAGGCATCGAGGTAAAGCAAGATTCTCAAGGGATGCTGCAGCTCAGTGTCATCGAAAACGGGATTCCTTATTCAATCCGCGTCGCTTCAGAAGGAACTCTTCGGATTCTGGCCATGCTGGCAATCTTCAGCCCTAAGGCGCTGGAATCCACAACGACTCTGGGGTATGAAGAGCCTGAGAACGGAGTGCATCCAAGGCGCTTGAAGCTGGTGGCCAACATCTTACAAAACGCTGCCCAAAGGCGGGATGGAGTACAGGTTCTGGTGACCTCTCACTCGCCGGCCTTGCCGGAGTTCTTCGAACCTGCCTCGCTCATCATGTGCCGCAAAAAAGGGCAGGAGAGCGTTTTCGAGCAGCCCTTCCAAGCCATACAAGAGGTCAATGCGGGCGATATGCCCGAAGTTGTCGACTCCTTTACCGCCAGGGTGATGCGTGGAGACTTTGATGGATAAGCTGCGCATCGGCTATTTCCTGGAGGATATCGGACACCGCAAGTTCCTGGTTTCTCTCACAAAGCGGATCGCGCAAGAGATTCTTCAGCAAAATCTGGGCCTGGAGCAGGTTGTCCGCAATGCATCAGGCGGCAAGGGACGCGTCATGAAGGAATTTGGGGACTTCCTTCGCAGCGCGGCACGGAGCCTGCAATCAGGTCCTCCGATCCTGGTCGTCGCCATCGACGGGAATTGTCAAGGATACACGGAAAAGCGCCGCGAAATTGAAGTGGTGAGAGACCGCTATTCCTACCAAGGCTATCTCGTCTGTGCAATTCCAGACCCGCACATCGAACGCTGGTATATTGCCGACAGGGAAGCATTCCAGCGAGTCGCCCAAGGATCGAGCCCGGTCATGCCTCCTTACAAATGTGAAAGGGGCCACTACAAGAAAGTGATTGCCGATGCGATCGGTTTATCCTTGCCATTAGGAGGCGCAGAGCTGGGAGAAGACATCGTGGCGGAATTAGATCTGTACAAAGCACAGCAAGCTGATCGATGCCTGAAGCATTTCATCGATCAATTCCGAGCCGCCATTCGTTCCCACCAGCAATAGGACTCTGCTCAAGTCCTGGTGGAAAAGCCCATCAACCCCCCAGGTCTTTCCTGAAGCAATTATTCTTCGCGTCCTCCGCAAGACTTTCGCACCCTTTCGCTGGCACCCCCTCCGCCGTTCATCCGCCTATCCGCACCATTCACCGAAAAACCCGTGCCATCTCTCGATGTGGTCGGTTAACCTCGTTGAGATGCTGAAACTCAACAACCTGACCAAATCATTCGGATCCAATCTGGCTGTGGACGGATTGAGCCTGGAGATCCGTCGCGGAGAGATCTTCGGCCTGCTGGGACCCAACGGCGCCGGCAAGTCCACCACCGTCCATATGGCCGTGGGGCTGCTGCAGCCGGACCAGGGGACGGCGGAATTGCGGGGCGAGGGATCGCCCCACGATCGCCGCGTCCGCTCCCTGATCGGCATGGCGCCGCAAAGCCTGGCTCTGTACGAGGACTTGAGCGGCGAAGAGAACCTGACTTTTTTCGGTCGCCTGCAAGGCCTTTCCGGATCGCCATTAAGCCAACGGGTGGACTGGGCATTGAGCTTCGTCGACCTCTCCGATCGCCGCAAGGATCCGGTCGCCGCCTACTCGGGAGGCATGAAGCGCCGCCTCAACCTGGCTGCCGCCGTGATCCACCGCCCGTCGCTTCTGCTGCTGGACGAGCCCACGGTGGGCGTCGATCCCCAATCGCGCAACTCCATTTTCGACAAGGTGCTGCAGCTGAAGGACGAAGGTTGCACGGTGGTCTACACCACCCACTACATGGAAGAGGCTCAAAAGCTCTGCGACCGGGTGGGGATCATCGACCGGGGGCACCTGCTGGCCCTGGATACGGTAGACAAGCTGATCGCCCAACACGGCGGCAAGAGCCTGGTGCGCGCTGAACGCGCCGAGGGAGAAACGCAACTGGAAACCGATCAGCCTCTGGTGGAATTGGAACGCCTGCTTCAAGAGGGAGGGCTGCTGCGGCTCAGCGTGGAGCGACCCAATCTGGAGTCGGTCTTTTTGAACTTGACCGGACGCACATTGAGGGACTGAAGCCTAATCATCGGATCTGGGGGTGCCACCGCCGGGGCAGGCCCGACGGTGGTCCGGAATCGTTAAGGATAAAGCCATGAAAATCATCTGGACATTGGCAATCAAGGACTTGCGGCTGCTGCTGCGTGACCGGGCCGCCTTCTTTTTCACCTTCTTTTTTCCAATCCTCTACGCTTCTTTCTTCGGCGCCATCTTTTCCGGCGCAGGAAACGGAGGCAGCAATGCGATCGCGGTCTTGCTGGTCGACGAGGACCGGACACAAGGCTCGCGCGAGTTCGTTTCGCTGCTTGAGGCCGCCGAGGAATTGAGAGTGATCCCCGCCGACGACAAGCAGACGGCCCGGGAATCGGTAAGGCGGGGAAGCAGGGTGGCCTATATTGCACTGCCCGAAGGCTTTGGCGAAGCCCGCAACAGCATTTTCGCAGGACAGACCCCGCGGCTGGAGATCGGAGTCGATCCGGCCCGCAAGGCCGAGTCGGGGATGCTGCAGGGCATCCTCACCAAATACGCTGCTGCCGCCATGCAGCAGACTCTCCAGGATCCCGAATTGATGAAAGGCCAGCTGGAGAACGCCCGGGAATCCCTCCAGGACGCCCCTCCGGCCCTGCAACTAGCCCTGAACGGCTTTTACGGACAGCTCGATACACTTTTCGCCGCCCAGCAAGAGGTCGAAGCCGACGACCAAGGCGGCTTTGCCGGATTTCAGCCGCTGGAAATCGACTCGGTGGCAGTCACGACCGAACGGCGCGGCCCTCAAAACGCCTATGTCATCTCTTTTCCCCAGGGAATTATCTGGGGATTGTTGGGATGCGTCTCGGGATTCGCCATCTCGCTGGTCATCGAACGGCAGAAAGGCACCCTGGTACGGCTGCGTTGCGCACCACTCAGCCGAATGCAAATCCTGGCCGGCAAGGCCTTGGGATGCCTGATGGCTATTTTGGCCGTTTCGGCCGGCTTGCTGATACTGGCCCGATTGATCTTCGACGTCCGCCCCCAATCCCCCGGACTGCTTGCATTGGCGCTGCTCTCGGCGGCTTTGGCTTTTGTCGGGATCATGATGTTTTTGTCAGTATTGGGACGCACCGAACGTGCAGCAGGTGGCATCAGCTGGGCCATCATGATCGTCATGGCCATGCTGGGCGGGGGCATGGTGCCGCTCTTCTTGATGCCCTCCTGGATGCAGACCTTCAGCCACATCAGCCCCGTCAAGTGGGCCGTACTGGCGTTCGAAGGCGCCCTGTGGAGGCAGTTCAGCCTCTCTGAGATGCTGTTCCCCTGCGGGATCCTGCTGGCTATCGGCACCCTCTGCTTCACTGCGGGCGTCAAAGCGTTTCGCTGGAATGAGGCGTGAAGAGAGGGGAGACCGGAAACCGGAAACCGTAGACCGACAGAAGGGAAGACACGGCCCCTCCCAGATGCGAGTCTGCAGTCCGCTTTAGCGGAGTTTCCCGGAGGGCATTCATGCCCGAAGGGTTGCTAGGCTAGTCCTTCCAGGGCTGGTGATCAGTCGAGCCCCGGCAGAGGCCAGCCCGTTTGAACGGGCTTGCAGCGACCGGCTTCAGCCACCCCCTACCGCTGGCATACGGATTCGTCGCCTCCTCGCTGAGTTGGACAGTGGCTGAAGCCCTTCGGGAAACCCGCTTCAGCGGGTGGCAGAGCAATCCCCCCGTCTCTTGGATTTCGCGCCAAGACGCAAAGGCGCACGTCTTCTTTGCGTCTTTGTGCGAAACCTCGGAACGAATCCACCCACCATTTCCGTACTCCAATCACAGGCAGCCAGCCGATGAGAAACTGAAACGGAAATCGGCTTGGCTCATCCTGGTTTTGCGAGGAAATTCGGTCGGACTGCTAATAATTGAGCGCTTCCGGCCGTAGAGTTCAAGGGAGAGGGACTAATCAAGTGCAGCGCGGATCCCGCGAGGCCTGGCGGATACAAAGAAGGCAGAAAATGAGAAAAAAAGTTTACGGATTCCTGGCGGTGGTTGGGTTGATCATTGCCCTGGCAGCCTTTGCAGGAGATTACTTCAGCGCCGGATCAGACGCTTCTGCCGATTCCGATCAAGAGCAATCCCAAGACAAGAAGGACGAAGAGGCAGCCATCCCGGTACGCCTGGCCCAGGTGGAAAAAGGGGATATTTCCGCTTTTCTGAGCGCCACAGCCAATTTGCGTCCCTTCCGTGAGGTCGAGGTCGTCAACCGCATCGACGGGCGCGTGATCAGGCTGCTGGTCGAAGAAGGCGCTTTCGTCCAAGCCGAGCAGATGCTGGCCAAGCTCGACGATACGGAGCTTCAGATCCGTCTGCAGACAGCCCAAAAGCAGCTCGCTCAGGCGCGCTTGCAGTTGGAAAAAGCCTCCATCCGCCGCGAAAAGGCCCGCGCTCAGATCGAAAACACCCGCGAAGAGTACCAACGCTACAAGCAGCTTTACGACGAGAAGCTGGTCAGCGAACGCGAGGTGGCCCAACTCGGCTATCAGGTTGAGGAATTGGAGCACGACGAACGAATCACGGATTCGGAAACCCGCGAATTGCATCATCGGGTGGACGAGCTGTCCTCCGAAATCGAGCAGGTGCGGCTGCAGATCTCTCAAACCGAAGTCACGGCGCCCTTCGCCGGACGCATCACCCAACGCAGCATCGAAACCGGCCAGACGGTCCGCGCTCTGGAACCCCTTTTCAGCCTGGCCGACTTCACCCCCCTGCAAACCGACGTTTTCCTTTCTGAGCGCGAGGCTTTGCAAGTCCGGCCCGGTCAGCAGGCCAACGTGGTGCTGGGCGTGGACGAGGAGGTCCGCATGGCCGGGCGGGTGGCCCGCATCAGCCCGGTGGTGGACCAGGCCACCGGTACGGTTAAGATCACCGTCGAAGTCAACGCCGCAGCGGGCAGCGCCTTCAAGCCGGGCGCTTTCGTCAGCATCGAAATCCGCACCGACACCCGCACCGATACTTTGCTCATCCCCAAGCGGGCTGTCCTGGAAGAGGACGGGCAGGAGTACGTCTTCGTGTCACAAGGCGAGAAGGCTCGCCGAGTGCCCGTCAAGCTGGGCTACAGCTCCCCCGGCCAAGTCGAGATCCTCGAAGGCCTGAGCCAAGGCGATCAAGTGGTGATCGCCGGCCAAGGCGGACTGAAGGACAAAGCTAAAATCCAGGTGATCAGCTAAGTCAGTTGTCAGTTGTCAGTTGTCAGTTGTCAGTGGGGAGAGCCTGACGCCTGCAGCCTACAGCCTAAGAAATGAACCTCATTCGTACGTCTATTCAGAGGCCTGTCACGGTCGCCATGTTTGTGGTGGCCGTAATACTGTTTGGATCGGTTTCTTTGGACCGGTTGGCGTTGAACCTTCTGCCGGACATCTCATATCCCTCCTTGACGGTTCAGACCGATTATCCGGACGCGGCGCCCGAAGAGGTGGAAGCCCTCCTTACGCGTCCTATCGAAGAGGCTGCCGGAGTGGTTCCGGGGCTGACCCGCATCAGTTCGGTGTCGCGCTCCGGCCAGTCGGAAGTGGTCTTGGAGTTCACCTGGGATACCCGAATGGACCTGGCCAGCCTGGAGGTGCGCGAAAAGCTCGACTTCGTCACGCTTCCCCGCGATGCCGAAAAGCCGGTCATTTTGCGCTTTGACCCTTCCTTTGACCCCATCCAGCGCATTCGCCTCTCCTCGGGTGACCTGGGCCTGAGCCGACTGCGCTACGCTGCTGAGAAAGAGCTCAAAAAAGACTTGGAAGCCACCGGCGGAGTAGCGGCCGTCAAGGTGATCGGCGGGCTGGAAGAGCAGATCCGCATCGAAATCGACGAAAGGCGCCTGGCCGACCTGGGCATCCCCATCACCGAGGTCACCCGCGTGCTGGCCCGCGAAAACCTCAATCAAGCTACCGGCAGCCTTTATGACCAAGATGCCAATTACCTGGTGCGAATGCTCAACCAGTTCCGTTCTGTGGAGGAGATCCGCAACATCATCATCCGCAGCACGGGCGGCCGACAGGTGATCTTGGGCGATGTGGCCCGCGTCTGGCGGGGAGTCAAGGAACGCGAAATCATCGCCCGGCTGGAAGGCAAGGAAAGCGTTGAACTGGCCATTTACAAGGAAGGCGACGCCAACACGGTGACCGTGGCGCGGGCGGTGCTGCGCAAGCTGGAGGCACTGCAGGAAGCGGAATTGTTTCCCCAGGGCGTGGAATACCGAGTGGTCTTCAACCAAGCCGATTTCATTGAGAGCGCTGTTGACAACGTGCTCTGGGCGGCCCTCATCGGGGGGCTGCTGGCCACTTTGGTTTTGTTCGTCTTCCTGAGAGACCTGCGCAGTACGGTCACCATCGCCTTTTCCATTCCCATTTCGGTCATGGCCACCTTCGCCCTCATGTACCAGACCGACATTACGCTCAACATCATGTCGTTGGGAGGCGTGGCGCTGGGCGTGGGGATGCTGGTCGACAATTCAATCGTGGTGCTGGAAGCCGTCCACCGCTACCGCAAGAAAGGGATGGTCCTGGCCGAAGCGGTCCTCAAGGGGACCAGCGAGGTGGGCAGGGCGGTAACGGCTTCGACGCTGACCACGGTATCGGTCTTCCTGCCGCTGGTCTT
>JANQFM010000649.1 GCA_028277865.1 Acidobacteriota bacterium | reverse complement strand
GTTCGCAGTTCGCAGTTCGCAGTTCGCAGTCAAGATGGTACATTCTGCAGACCTTGGACCTTGGACCTTGGACCTTGGACCTTGGACCTTGGACCTTGGTCACGCAGAGGCGCAGAGACGCAGAGGAGGGGGAAGGAGACAGATGATTTCCTGACTTCACGACTCCTTCTGCTTGACCTTGGAGTCTGCCTCCCCTCTTCTGCCTCTCTCTGCGTCTTTGCGCCTTTGCGTGAAAATTTGCTGTAGGATGACGGGCGGCTATGAACTCGTTCTTCATCGCAGCCCTCCTTCTCCTCTCGCCTCCCCTCCCAGTCCAATTCGTGGATGTGACGGCAGAGGCGGGCATCGACTTTCGCCACCAAAACTTCGCCACTGCCGCCAAGCACCTGCCTGAAACCATGGGCTCGGGGGCCGCTTTTCTGGACTTTGACCAGGACGGTTGGCTGGACGTCTACCTGGTCAACGGAGCGCCCCTGACCGGCCGTCGGGACGATATCCCTGACAACCGGCTCTACCGCAACCTGGGCAACGGCCGTTTTGCTGACGTCACCGAAAAATCCGGCCTGGACGACCGCAGCTACGGGATGGGGGTGGCGGTGGGCGATTACGACAACGACGGACGGCCCGACCTCTACCTGACCAACTACGGCCCCAACCGCCTCTTTCGCAACCTGGGCAACGGCAGCTTCGAGGACGTGACGGCAAGAGCAGGCGTGGAAGACCCCCGCTGGAGCGCCAGCGCCGGGTTCTTCGACTATGACAAGGACGGCCATTTGGACCTTTACGTCACCAACTACCTCGATTACCCGCTCGAAAACCCCATCGAGTGCAGCGATTACGAGATGAAGGAGCGCTCCTACTGCCATCCCCACCACTTTTCGGGGGTTGCAGACAGCCTTTTCCGCAACAACGGCGACGGCACCTTTAGCGACGTCAGCCAGTCGGCCTCCATTGCCCAGGCAGACGGCAAGGGACTGGGAGTCGTTTTAGCTGACCTGGACGCCGACGGCTGGCCCGACATCTATGTGGCCAACGACTCGGTGGGCAACTTCCTCTTTCGCAACAGGGGCGACGGAACCTTCGAAGACCTCTCGCTGCCCTCCGCCACGGGCTACAACGGGGACGGCAAGCCGGAAGCCGGCATGGGTGTGGACGCCGGGGATATCGATGGAGACGGGCTGCCGGACCTTTTCGTCACCAACCTGGATTTCGAGTCCAACACCCTTTACCGCAACCAAGGGAACCTCTGGTTCGAGGACCAGACCAACCGGCGCGGGCTGGGGCAGCCCAGCTTCCTGAGGGTGGGATTCGGCACCCTCCTGATCGATATCGACAACGACGGAGACCTGGATGCCTTCATCGCCAACGGGCACATCCTGGACAACGTCTCCTCCAGCCGTCCTTTCCTGTCCTATCCCCAAGCCAATCAGCTCTATGAGAATCGTGGGGGCTCTTTCGAAGAGATCTCGAACCGATCGGGCAGCGGGCTGTCGCCCAAGACGGTCAGCAGGGGTCTGGCGGTCGGGGACTACGACAACGACGGAGACCTTGACCTGCTGGTCAGCAACTGCAACCAGCCGGCTCAACTGCTGAGAAACGAGGGAGGCAACCGTCACAACTGGCTTTCACTCAATCTGCGAGGCAGCAAGTCCAACCGGGACGGCTTCGGCGTCCGAGTCCGGGTACGCGTCGGGAGCAGTTGGGGGGTCTACCAAAAGATGGGAGGCGCCAGCTACCTGTCAGCTCACAGCCCCCGCATGCACATCGGGCTGGGAAGCGCGTCTCAAGCAGACGAAATCGAAATCCAATGGCCCGGCAGACTGCGCCAAAAGTTGGAAAACGTGTCCGCCAACCAGCGGATCGAGGTCAAGGAGCCAGGCCAATAGCCATTCGGAGCAGATCGGGGAGTTTCACGCAAAGCCGCAAAGAACGCAAAGCCAAAAAAATAAATGGGTTATTGGCTCGTCTTGATTTCGAGATACGAGAGGCTGACTCGCTGATGCGCTTTTTTCGGGTGCATTCACTTTGCGGCTTTGCGGCTTTGCGCGAAACCCTCAAACCGCCAGGCGCTTCAATTGCTCGAAAAAGCCGGGAAACGAAACCGCGGCACACTCGGGATGATCGATGCGAACCGTGCCTCGGGCCATCAGCCCGGCCACGGCGAAAGCCATGGCGATACGATGGTCGCCGAAGGTCTTTACCTCGCCGCCCTGCATCGTCTGCCCCCCTGGGATGTGAAACCCGTCGTCGTACTCCTCGGCCTGGACACCCAAACGGCCCAGGTTTTCGACCACTGCCCGGATGCGGTCGCACTCCTTGTGGCGCAGTTCGGACGCTTCCCGGACCGTCAATCCGTGCTTGAGGCGGGTTCCCAAGACAGCCAAAGCAGGGATTTCGTCGATCAAGTTGGGAATCCAGCGGCCTTTCAGCTCGCTGGGGAAGCTCTCCAGTACGCCGGGTTGATGGTCAAGCACCAGGTCGCAGACCGGTTCGCCGTTGCATTCCCGGCGACGGCAGCACTCCATCTCGGCACCGGCGTCTTGCAGCAATTCGAGCAGTCCGGTGCGGGTGGGATTGACTCCCAGGTTGCGGATCCGGACTTGTGCATCGGCAATGCCCAGCGCTGCCACGATGAAAAAGACCGCCGCTGAAAAATCACCGGGGATCCG
>JANQFM010000794.1 GCA_028277865.1 Acidobacteriota bacterium | reverse complement strand
GTGAGCAGGGATTCGCGGGTCTGCGGACGCCGAATCACCATCTCGGTGAGGGTCGTGTCGTGGAAGATGACGTAGGGCGGGACCTCCTGTTCATGGGCGATTTCCAGGCGCAGGGCGCGCAGGGCTTCCCAAAGGCGCTGGTTTTCGGGGGTGGGCTCAAAGGCGGGCGCCGCGCTGCGCCGGCGTTCCTTGCGGGCTCGCTTGGGGGCTCCGCTGGGATCCTTGCGCAGGCGCACCTTCTCTTGGCCCTTGAGGACGGGGACGCTCTTGTCGGTTAGCTGCAGGGCACCGTAGCCCTCAAAGTCCACCCGCACCAGCCCGCCGGACACCATCTGGCGGAAGATCGAGGCCCACTGGGTCTTCTTGAGGTCGCCGCCCACTCCGTAGGTGGAGATGCGGTGGTGGCCGAAGTTGAAAATGCGTTCGTTTTCTGAGCCGGTCAGCACATCGGTCAGGTAGCCCACTCCGAAGCGCTGTCCGGTACGGTAGACGCACGAAAGCGCCTTCTGGGCTTGAACGGTGCCGTCATAGGTCTCGACCGGCACCAGGCAGGTGTCGCAGTTTGCGCAAGGCTCGGGGAGCTTTTCGCCGAAATACTCCAGCAGAACCTGGCGGCGGCAACGGCTCGTCTCGCAAAAGGCCAACAGGGCGTTCAGGCGCTGAAAGCCGAGGCGCTTGTGCTCCTGGCCGGCCTCGGAGCCTTCCACCATCTGGCGGATGCGCACCGCGTCGGCCATTCCGTAGGCCATCCAGGCATTGGCGGCCAACCCGTCGCGCCCGGCGCGTCCGGTTTCCTGGTAATAGGCCTCCAGGCTTTTGGGCAGGTCCAGGTGAGCCACAAAGCGGACGTTGGACTTGTCGATGCCCATGCCGAAGGCGATGGTGGCCACGATAATGATGCCGTCCTGGTTCTGGAAGATATCCTGGTGGCGCTGGCGGTCGTACTGTCCCATTCCGGCGTGATAGGGAAGGGCCGTCAATCCCTGTTCGCCCAGCCAACGGGCCGTCTCGTCGACCGACTTGCGCGACAGGCAGTAGACGATCCCGGCATCGCCGGGATGCTCCCTTTTGAGGAAGTCGAGAAGTTGGCGCTTGGGGCTCTGCTTGAGCACCACGCTGTATCGGATATTGGGCCGGTCGAATCCGGCTGTGAAGACGCGCGCGCCATCCAACTGAAGCCTGGCCAGGATTTCGCGCCGGGTGGGGCCGTCGGCGGTGGCGGTGGTGGCGATGCGCGGGATGCCGGGAAATCGGTCGGACAGGACGTCCAACTGCAGGTATTCAGGGCGGAAGTCGTGTCCCCATTGCGAGACGCAGTGGGCCTCGTCGATGGCGAATAGGGCCAATGGGATCTTATCCAGCAATTCCAGGAACCGCTCGGTGAGCAAACGTTCCGGCGCCACGTAGACCAGATCGGCCTCCCCGCGCAGGATCTCCTGCTCGACATCCCAGGCCATGCGGGGGCTGAGGCTGGAGTTGAGGAAGGCCGCCCGCACTCCCATGGCCCGAAGGGCCGCCACCTGGTCCTTCATCAGGGCGATGAGCGGCGATATGATCACCGCCGTTCCGGGCCGCAGCAGGGCGGGAAGCTGATAGCAAAGGGACTTGCCGCCTCCGGTGGGCATCAGGACCAGCGCGTCCCGGCCGGCGGCCACTTGCTCGATGATCTCTTTTTGGCTGCCCCGGAAGGACTGGAAGCCGAAGACCGATTCCAGGATCTGCTGGGCGCGGCTGGAAAGGTCAGTGTCAGCTTGGATGGCGGCTTCGGTCATGGCAACCAGGGAATGATAGCGGAATGGGAGGTTTCACGCAGAGGCGCAGAGACGCGGAGGGGGGCGGATGAGGGGAAGGAGAGTTTTGCGCGCAATGCCGCGAAGAAGAGCGCAGAGGGGTGGTTCCTGCAACTGCGAACCGATTACTTGACGATGGCTGAAGGAATGTTAGGGCTTTCGGGGTTGACGGAGAGTTCGTGGCGGGCAGGATGGATGATCAGGTCCATGTCTTCCATTGGGATGGCGCCCAAAAGGACCGAGTCTCCCAGCACCAGCGCTCCGGTGAAGCAGTTGCGGTTTTGGAAAGTCACTTGAACGGGCCCTACGTAAGGGCAAATGGACTTGCGGCCATCCGCTGTGGTGACCTCTCGTCGCTCCAATTCATGGAGATCCAGCTGAAGCTGCACATGTTCAGGGATGGACAAGGTGATGGAGCCGGAATCAGCCAATGCATCGATTTCCAACGGCGCGAGCTCGGGAGCACGGGGGTTGGAGATGGTCACTCTTGACTGAACCAGTCCCATACCCCAATTCTTCCTCCAGCAAAGCGATCATGTCAAGGTACGACCCACAAGCGAGTCGAGAGCCCCCAGAGCAAATCCTTGCGTTCTTTGCGGCTTTGCGGCTTTGCGGCTTTGTTCGCAAGCTCACTAAACTGCTTCGCTCGAAGGCGTGAAACTCTGGAACCCGTTAAGCATGCACAGATTTGAGGCTTTGTGAGGCGTAAGATTCCGGTCTGAGGCTACCTCGCTCGCCAGGCATCTTGGCGCAAAACGTCTTGACACGCAGGCCACCAGCCTCCACACTTTCCAATCACGGTGAGTTTATGCGGCCTCTGCAAGGCGGCTTCGCCAATCGAGGATCTTATTTGGAGGAGACCCATGAAGCGCTTTTTCCTGTTCTTGACGATGGCTTTGCTGGCTGCCGGGATCGGGTGGGCCTGGCAGCGGAACTTCGACGACGTCCGGATCACAGCCACCCATGTGGCCGGCAATGTCCATATGCTGCAGGGCTCCGGAGGCAACATCGGGGTGACGGTCGGTTCGGACGGCATCTTGATCGTGGATGACCAGTTCGCTCCTCTGGCAGACAGAATCCGGGCCGCCCTCAAGAAACTCAATCCGGGACAGCTGAGGTTCGTCCTCAACACCCACTGGCACGGCGACCACACGGGTGGCAATCCGGAATTCGGCCCCGAGGCCACCATCGTGGCTCACACCAATGTCCGCAAGCGGCTCAGCACCGACCAGACCGTGCGGGGACGCCACACACCAGCCATGGCCGAGGAAGGCTGGCCGGTCATCACCTTTGACGAATCGCTCTCGATCCACTTCAACGGCGAAGAGATCCGGGTCATCCACCTGCCCAAAGGGCATACCGACGGGGACAGCGTCATCTACTTCAGCCAGTCCAATGTCCTGCACCTGGGAGACCACTATTTCAAGGACCGCTTTCCCTTTGTCGACCTGGGCAGCGGAGGCAACGCCGAAGGGCTGGAAAAGAACATCGCCCGGGCGATCTCGATGGCCCCGGCCGACGTCCGGATCATCCCCGGCCACGGCAGCCTGGCCAGCTTGGACGATCTGAAGCGCTACCACCAGATGCTGGTCGAGACAATCGGCTTGGTGCGCGACAAGAAGGCGGCCGGCAAGGATCTGGAAAGCGTCAAATCCGAAGGTCTGCCTTCGAAATGGGACGACTGGGGAAGCGGCTTCATCGACACCCCGTTCTGGATCGAGACCATCTACCGCAGCCTGGATTAAGAGAGCCACAGAGACACAGAGCCCACAGAGGCTTTTCCTCTTCTCTTTTTGCCTCTCTGCGCCTCTGCGTCTCTGCGTGCACCCTGCCCCTTCACCGGTAGCGCAGATCGGCCACCACCGGATCGTGGTCCATGTCCGCAGCACGCCTTCCTTTCCAGGGGCCGGCGCTGAGTATCTCGAAGTCTTCCCGGCTGGCAAAGATATAGTCGAGCCGACGGTCGGGCTCGGCGGTGGATCCGGTTCCCACGGCCACGTCGGCCAGCCGCTCGGTGATGTAATTGTAGGATTCCACGTCCAGGTGCTCGTTGTCGGTGAACAGGTCTCGCCGCTTGTCCAGGTCGAGGTCCAGGTTGAGGTCACCGGCCAGAATGCGGGGAAAGGGGCGCGAGGCGGAATCAAGCAGGTCCACGGCCCGTCCGATCGCCTGGTTGCGCTGACGGGCCGAAAAGGCGTCGGCGTGCAGTGCTGCGGCGATGAGCGGCCTCTTCCCCTCGGGCCGGTAAAAAAGCGCCATGGTGCGCGGATCGCCGGGCCACTGACTGACCCGCAACCGCCCTCGACGCGCCAGGACGCCCAGCAGCCGGTCGTCGTCCCCCTGGCTGATGCGGCTTTGCATTTCGTCCAGCCCGATGCGCCCGGCAAGGCGTTCCAGCTGCTCTCGGCTGGCGACTTCCTGCAAGAAGACCAGATCAGGTTCCAAATGGCGGATGGTGGAGGCCACCGTCGGCATGGCCTCCTCGCTCAGCGGCCTCCCACCGCCTCCGCTGCCCCCCACATTCCAGGTCACGACCCGCAGCGAATCGGGCTGGCGGGGCGGAGGCGTGTAGCCGTTTTCCTCATCGTCGTCGAATCCGAAGCCGATAAGGGCGAATAGCGCGGCCAGCAGGAAAACAGCTCCTTCAGCCAGGCAGTCGCGTCCAGCCATGGAAGCTATCTTAACCCGTTCTACCCGGTCTCATCAGGAGCGCCCGAATCCTCTGCTTTTGACTCAGCGGCCTTTTCGGTTTATCAATCAGGCACATGGATCTCGACGATTGGAGGAAGGCGGGTCGGCTTGTCGGCTGTCGTGGCCACTCCATTTTCTGCAGGGAAGAAGGAGAGGGAGAAGTGCTGACGCTGATCCACGGATATCCGACCGCCTCTTGGGATTGGCATCGCATCTGGCCCGCCTTGGCGCAGCGGTTCCGCGTCGTCGCCTTCGACATGATCGGATTCGGCTTTTCGGCCAAACCGCTCCGCTACAGCTATTCGATCTGTGATCAGGCCGGTTTGCACGAAGAACTGCTGGGGGTTCTGGGGATTGAGCGGACCCGCATTCTGGCCCACGATTATGGGGACAGTGTGGCTCAAGAACTGCTGGCCCGGCAGATCGAAGGCTCCAACCGGCTGCAAGTCCGCTCTGTGGCTTTTCTCAACGGAGGCCTCATTCCCGGCTCTCACCGTCCCCGCCCGATTCAAAAGCTGCTCAACAGCCCTCTGGGAGGGTTGGCAGCCCGCTTCATGTCGCGTTTGCGTTTCGGCAGGAGCTTTTCGGCTGTCTTCGCTTCAGGCACTCAGCCGACCAGCCGGGAATTGGACCAGTTCTGGAGGCTCCTCAACTACAACAGCGGAATGCGCGTCCAGCGGAAGATTGCCCGATACCAGACCGAGCGCAGGCATTACAGGGATCGCTGGGTGGGAGCGCTTCAGCAGTCCGCAATCCCCAAGAGGTTCATCTGCGGCGCCGAGGATCCGGTGTCGGGTGCGCATGTGGCTGAAAGCTACCGGGAGATGGTCCCCCATCCGGATGTGGTCATGCTGACGGGAGTCGGGCACTACCCCCAAGTCGAGGCGCCAAATGAAGTCTTGATGGCTCTCGATGGTTTTTGGGAGAAGGACTGAACCTCAAGACCGTAAGCTCGACCTGCTGTCAAGCCACGTCCCGCTTTGGCTCGACAGCCAGTTTGAGCCCCAATGAATTCAGCAAGGCCTTCAAACTGGAAAGCTGGGGATTGCCCTTTTCTGAGAGGATGCGATAGATG